>JAYUUU010000143.1:0-1777 GCA_043754395.1 Vicinamibacteria bacterium | reverse complement strand
GTCGCGGTGGCGCAGAACGCGCAGGCCCGGGTGCACCCCGACTGAGAGGACACGCAGACCGTCGCTCGAGTGCGCGACGGAATCAGGACGGTCTCGGCCTTCTGAGAGTCGCCGAACTCCATCGCCCACTTGGTCGTTCCATCCTCAGCGTGCAGCGTGGAAGTCACACGAGCCGCGGGCAGGACGAGCGCGCTGCGCAATGGACCTAGGACCGCTTCGGCGACACCGGGGACTTTTGGGGGGAGCGTTTCAAGCGGACCCGCGAGCAGCGCCTTGCGGAGCGCGAGTGCTCTCGAGTCACTGCCGAGAAGCGGCTTGAGCTCGTCAACCGTGGCGGCGAGCGCATCGATCGCGTTCGATGCCAATCTCAGAAGCGTCCTGGCTGCGGATGGGGATCCAACTCGCCCGCCTCGATCGCCACGTCGAGCCGGTTCTGGGCCGGAGGGAGCGGGCAGGTCGCGAAATCGGTGTACGCGCAAGGAGGGGAGTACGCGCGGTTGAAATCGAGAACGACCATCCCGTCCTTATCCGGCAGTTCGCTGTAGACGAACCGCCCGGCTCCATATGTGGTCTTCGCCGCCGTCGCGTCCTTGAAGATGTAGAAGAGTTCGTCCTGCGCGTCGGTTTCGTAGACGGGAGTGAGGCGGAGTTTGCGGCCACCGAGTTCGAACTCGACAACACCCGGGCTGATGAAATCGTTCACCTGACCGATGACATTCGCGATCTTCACCTTGCTCGGCGAGGCGCTTCCAATCAACCGGCCCATCACTTTGTAAGCGGGCTTGATGGGATACCAGCGAAGTCCGTGGAACGCGAGCTTCCGTGCGTTTTGCGGGTCCCACAGGCGAAGGCCGAGAAGGTCGGCGCGACGGATGACCTGCACCCAGGTTCTCCCGATTTGAAACGGAGGTTCCCCCGACGCCACTTCGCGGGCAGGGCCTTCGACCGGCCGCAACTCCACTTTCTTGCCGGCTCGAAACACCACACCCCAGTGCTCCGGACCATCACCCAGGCGAATGACGTTGCCCTCACCCGAGCCAATCGTGGTCTCCCCCTCTTTGAGCCACGGCAGGCCCGAGACCGCGAGCCACCCGCGATCCGCCAGAAGCTCGGCCTCGCGAGCTTCTCGCCACGCCTGCGTATCGGCGATCGGCGTGGGGCGCGGCTCGGCTTTACCGGGCGTTTGAGCGAGAAGGGCGCCGAGAACGAAAAGCGGTGTCGTCATGATTCGAGCATCATGATGAATATCACACGAATGGGCCAAGGCGACGGCTACACTCCCGCTTCCCATGCCCAGACCCGAGCCCGAACCTCCCCTTTTCGACGTGGGTGCTATCGAGAAACTCCGCAAGGTCGCCGGAGACCAGGGGTCGACGTTCGTCACCGAGATGGCGCAACTGTTCCTCCTCGAGACGCGAAAGTCGCTGGCCGAGCTTCGTAAGGGGAGCGACGGCTCGGATTGGAAGCAAGTTACCCGGCTCGCGCACTCCTTGAAGTCGAGTGCCGCGACCCTCGGCATGATGCGCCTCTCCGCGGCGTGCAAGGCCCTCGAGCTGGACACCAAGGGCGCGACGTCGAGTGAGGAAACCAAGGCCCTCGTCACCGCGGTGTTCGCTGAGTTCGATAAAGCGATACCGATCCTCGAAGCGTTGTCGTAACCACGGAATAACCCGCGGGCTGATAAGTTATCGGCACGATGCGGAACGCCGAAGTCATCCGCCAGTGGAAGATTCTCAAGCGGATTGAGAAAAGCCGCTACGTGACGGCCGCGGCCCTG
>JAYUUU010000142.1:0-3198 GCA_043754395.1 Vicinamibacteria bacterium | reverse complement strand
CTCCTCATGACGTGGGATGATGTCCGGACCCTGCGACGAAACGGTATGGACGTGGGCTCGCATACCCGCACCCACCGCGTTCTGCAGACCCTGGCCCCGGAGGCGTTGCCTGCCGAGCTCGCGGGCTCGCGCGCGGATCTGGAATCGGAGTTGGGAGAGCCGGTCTCCTCGATCGCGTATCCGGTCGGTGCGTCTATCGCGGGAGAGCCCGAGATCCGCGCCGCCGCGGTTGCCGCGGGCTACCGGTTGGGCTTTACCTATGGCACGAGGCTCCAACCTCTCGGCGTCATCGACCCGCTCGACCTGCGCCGGCTCGCCGCGGAGCACACGGTCGACGATGCCCGCTTCTGCACTCTGCTGGCCGCTCCCTGGCTTGCGGGTTGAGCGTGCTCCTCGCTCATCACCTGGCTAGCTCAAAACGGTGACCATGATCTTGACCAGGACGATGGACCCGATCTCCATTCCCACGATCCGCGGAACCCACCGCACCAGGGGTGTCGTATTGGCGACAATGCCGCGGCGCCTTGCGATGTCCGAAAGGGCTGCCCCCAGGCCGAGGAGGAGGAAGAGGACGGAACTGTAGGTGCGCGAGAGGAACAACGCCGCGGTCAGGAAGGCCACCAACGACAGATACAACGCCCTGCCCCATTGCGCCAGGTCCGTTCGGGCCGGGTCCTCGCCATCGCCCTTTGCAAGCGCCCTGACCTCGGTGAACGTAAGCGCGACCAGGAAGAGCCACAAAAAGTAGCCCACGAGTCCGGTTTCGGAAAAACAATTGACGAAGGAGTTGTGGGCGGCGAGCTGGTTTATTTCCCTGAATTGCGCGAACCCGACACCCCAGACAGGGGAGCCCCTGAGCATCTGCAGACCCCCCGCCCATGCGTCGACTCGCCCCGCGGATGATTCATCCATAGACAGTGTCCGGCCCCCGGTAAGGCCGAGGCCGATCAACCCCAGGGCCGTCGTGGCTGCCACTCCCAGTGAGAGCGTTCGGCCGAGGCGGTGTCGGAGGGCGAAGAACACGAGGGCAAGTATGGCGACGACGGCCCCGCGCGACTTTGTGAGGCCAACCGCGTAGAGGATCCCCGCCAGAGGCGCCCAGACCATGAAGGTGTTCCGAAAGCGGCTCGCTGGGCGGCGGAACGCGAGGAGAAAGGGGGACATGCTGAGGAGCGCCTGCGCGAGGTCATTCGGGTCGGCGAGTGTGCCGACACTGCGGATCCGGACCACGGGATCGCCCGCCTCCTCGTCTTCGAGGTCGTCCCCCGCAACCTCCTCCTCCTCGCTCGAACCCATCATCAGCAGCAGGTCCTTGTGGTAGCCGAAGTGATACGCGGCAATGCCCTGTCCGACAAGAAAGAGCGCGAGCAGGCCCAGGGTCAACGCGGTGGCCCGAAACCTCGAGACGGTGTCGACGTTCAGGAAGGCGAGTAAGAAGATCAGCAGGGGCGCCTGAAGGCCCTCGAGCACGCTCGGGGCTCCGCCCAGCCAACGGGTGGCGAGCACGAACGAGCACACCGTCCACGCCACGAACAACAGCGCAAGGTAGGGCTGTGCCGAGCGGAAGGTCGGGCCACGGCCGCGGAACAGGCTGTACAACGTTCCTCCCATGGCGGCGGCGCTCGCGACCGGCATGATCGGCAGCCACAGCATCGACTCGTTCAACTCCCAGGGGCGGAGGTAGGACAAGACGAGATAGCCGAGGAAGAAGGCAAAGCCCATCAGGGATCTGTCAGCGGATTCTGGCCCAGTCGCAACGCCTCGATCGCCCTGAACATGTCCCATCCGGAGACGTAGTGCAGCCGCAGACCCTTTTCGGCGCACTCTGCCGAAAGGTCCGCGAAGAGCCGATCGAGCCCGCCTTCGAGCAAAGGTCCGGAGTTCCGCTCCTGCGCTCCATGGCCGAAGAGTTTGACGAACACATGACCGTCCAGGCGGGGGGCCAGCCGCAGCCATAGCTTCACTCTTGTCCGCGAGGGGGGCGCCGAGCCCGCGATCTCTCCGGACTCGATACGGGGATGAAACAGTCCGCGCGAGCGGAAGTCGAATCCCAGGGGGCCCGTGATGAGAGTCAGGTCGCCGACGGGGCCCAATCCTCTTCGCACCCGCACCCCATGCGCGTAAGAGCAGGGCCTTTGGGGGTCGTCGCTCACGCGGTAGATCGCGTTCACGGGGCCGGCCTGGCAGGGCACACCCGCCGCGGGCATGGTGAAGTCGGCGTAGCACCCGAGATCGCGAAGCAGAGAGATCTCGTTGTTGAGCCCGCACCACAGGCCATCGGGCCTCGAATTGTCGAGGGCCCAGTTGCCGTGGATGAACCCGAAGACGATCCGTCCCTCGTGCCGGCGCAGGAGCCCGTGGTTTCCGTTCAAGGCTGCGATGAAGCCCTGCATCTTCTCGACGAAAAGAGTCTCGCCTTCGCGATCGTGGTGGATGTGGATGTCGACGTCGGCGATCCCCTCGCGCGTCATCTCCGCGAGTGGCTCCAGCAGGCCTTCCTGGTACTCCTCCTGAGGGTAGAAGAAGGAATACACCGGCCGCCGTCCCCGCGCGTCCCGGTGCCGCCCCGCGATCTCCGGCCACAAGCGCCGCCAACGGGCCACCCGGTCGCGAGCGGTCGCCTGGTCCGGGTTCTTCCAGAGCGGCTCGAAGTGATCCGTTATCGCCACCCAGACGTCGGTGGTCGGCGGCTCACCCAGCCGACGGAGCCGGCTGGCGATCGAGCCGGGAATCCAGCGGTGGGTATGTCGCGAACGGTCAGCGATCGCCGAAAACAGAGGGGTCACTTCGTTCTCACCGGGAGACTCCTCGACGAACCACACCGCGCGCGACCTCGAGGAACTCGAGCGCCGTCGGGCGTGCGACCAGGAAAGCCGCAGCCACATACGCGACGCCTCCGACTGCGACTTCGAGCGCGAGGTTCAGAAGGACCGGCATGGGGAACCACGTCTCGACCGTCATGCGGAAGAGAAGCACCGTCGCCGCCATCAAACCGCTCGCGATGAGCGGCCGCACCGTGGCCAAGATGAGGGGTCGCGGCGCCAGTTGCTCAAGTCGCCAACCGGCGAACATGTAGAGGAGCGAGGAGAGATGGAAGGCGAGCACGACGGCGACGCAGGCCCACGTCGGCCCCAATCGGCCGAGGGTGAGCATGAGCCCCAGGACGAGAGCGAGCTTAACCATGCTCAGGTACATGAC
>JAYUUU010000141.1:0-11283 GCA_043754395.1 Vicinamibacteria bacterium | reverse complement strand
CCACCATGCAGAACATCCGTCAGAACCTTTTCTTCGCGTTCATCTACAACGCGCTCGGGGTACCCGTCGCGGCGGGCGCCCTCTACCCGTTCTTCGGCTGGCTGCTCTCGCCGATGTTCGCCGCGGCGGCGATGAGCCTGAGCTCGGTATCGGTGATCGGCAATGCGCTGAGATTACGCGGGGCGAAGATCTGAGGCGTTGAACCGATAGCCCACACCGGTCTCGGTCATCAGATGTCGCGGCCGCGCCGGCGTTTCCTCCAGCTTGTGCCGCAGGTTTGCCATGTAGACCCGAAGATAGTGGGTGTGCTCCACGGAGCCCGGTCCCCAGACGGCCCTAAGCAGTTGGCGCTGCGTCACCACGCGGTCGGCATTCTTCACAAGTTCCGCGAGGAGCTTGAACTCGATCGGCGTGAGGTGCACGTTCACGTCGGCGCGGGTCACTCTTCGGGACGCCAGATCGATGGCCAGGTTCCCCGCTTTGATGACCGGATCGCCGCTTTGAGCGCCTCGCTGGGCGTGCCGCAAAGCGACGCGAATCCGCGCCAGAAGCTCGCCCATTCCGAAGGGCTTGGTCAGGTAGTCGTCCGCACCCGCGTCGAGTGCTTCGATCTTGTCGCGCTCCTGCCCGCGCGCCGTGAGGATGATGATGGGGATCGTCGTCCATTCCCGCAGTCGCTTGCAGACCTCAACCCCGTCCATGTCCGGCAGACCCAGGTCCAGAAGAATCAAGTCGGGCACGCGGGTCGCAGCCTGGGTGAGGCCAGCCGCTCCGGTGGGCGCGTCGATCAGAGTGATGGCGTGGCCCGAGAGGGCCGCGCGCAGAAACCGGACCAGCTGTGGCTCGTCCTCGATCGCGAGAATCACGGTGTTCTGGTTCATTTGCGCTCGCTCTCCGGGGCGGGCATCGGGGGCGGATCTCCCTCTATCGGGATTGTGAACCCAAAGGACGCTCCTCCACCCTCTCGATTCTCTACGCCGATACGACCTCCGTGGGCGGTGATGATGCCGCGGCAGATGGTAAGGCCGAGTCCGACCCCACCTTGCCGGCCGTGGGTCCCGAGTCGGTGGAACTTGTTGAAGATGCGTTCCTCCTGATCTCGAGGCACTCCAGGGCCACGGTCTTTCACTTCCACGGTTAGCTCGCCGGTGGTTGCCGAGGCGGTGATGGTGATCGGCGACGCGGCAGGCGTGTACTTGAGCGCGTTTTCGAGGAGGTTCACCAGCAACTGCTCGATCAGCAGACCATCGAAGGCGGCGAGAGGCAAATCGGCGGCCACGTGGGTCTCAATGTGCCGACCCTTGAGCACTCCTTCCAATCGGTTCAGCGCGCCGCCGATCGGCTCTTCGATGGGAAGCCATTCCTTCTTGACCTGAAGCGCCCCGGATTCGAGTCGCGTCATATCGAGCAGATTGGCGACGAGACGATTCAACCTGAAGGCTTCTTCGTGAATGGTCTCGAGCAAGTCACGCCGTGGGGATGGTTCAAGATTTCCCGGGACCTCGAGAAGGCTGCTGGCCGCACCCGTGATGGACGCAAGAGGAGTGCGCAGATCGTGCGAAACCGAACTCAAAAGAGAGTTGCGCAGACGTTCGGTCTGGATCTCGACCTCGGCTTTTTGGGCTCCTTCATGAAGCCGCGCACGGTCGAGTGCGGTGGCGGTGAGGCCTGTAAGCGCCTCGAGAAGTTGAAACTGGTCGGGAGTGAACGGCAACGAGGACGACGGCCTCAGCCCGAAGACACCGAGACTCCGGTCTGAGCCGGTCAGGGGAAGAAAGAGAACGCTCGACGCGGGAAGCGTGTCCGTGCCGAGCCCGGCGCGGCGCCGATGCTCAAGCACCCAGCGCGCCACCGCCTCGTCACGACGGTCAAGCGACCCTCGCGGAGCTTTCGTCCCCAGCTCGCGGAGGCCCTCGGCGGGCCCTGGCACGAGCACAAAGGCATTCACACCCATGACGTCGCTCACGTGCCGGCTGGAGACCGCGCCGATTTCGTCGACGCTTTCTGCCGCGGTCAGCTCGCGACTCATTTCGTACAGAGCCGCGGTGCGCCGTTCCCTCTGACGCACCGCATCGGCTTGAATCCTCGCCCGCGAAGTGAGTGTGCTGATCAGCAGTGCGACGAGAAGCATGACGCCGAAAGTCAGCAGATACTGCGAATCGGCGACGGCGAAGGTGAGATGCGGAGGTACAAAGAAGAAGTCGAAAGCGGCAACGCTCGCTCCTGACGCCAAGGCCGCGGCCCCCCGAGAAGCGCGGGTCGCCACGAGGGTCACCCCAAGGAGGTAGATCATCACGAGATTCGAGGGATCAAGGGCCGACGCCAGGAGTGAACACACAAGGGTGGCGGTGATGACGACTGCAGCGGCCAGCGCAAAGTCCCAGGCTGAGGATGACTCCGCCGCGGTCGTAGCTTGTCCCCGACGGTCCGAGGAGCGGGCAGCGTCGCCGGACATCACGTAAACGTCGATGTCTCCGCTTCCTCGCACGAGCGCATCGACCAGAGAACCACGCAGCCGATCGCGCCATCTCGGATGAGTGGGCTTTCCCGCGATGATTCGACCGACGTTGTGTTCCCGCGCATACAGCACTAGCTGACGGGCCACCTCCGCGCCGGAGAGGATCACCGTCTTGCCGCCGAGGCTCTCGGCGAGACGCATGTTGTCGGCAAGGGCTTGTCGATCCGATTCAGGCAGGCTCAGATGTGACGGCGTCTCGACATAGACCGCGATCCATTGCGCTCGCAGTCCAACCGCCATGCGCCGAGCGGCCCGAATGAGGCGTTCGCTCGCCGGGTTCGGCCCGACGCAAACGAGAAGGCGTTCGGCGGCCGGCCAGGTGGCGGAGATGGCGTGGTCGCGCCGATACGCGCGCATCTGCTCGTCAACCCGTTCCGCGGTGCGGCGCAGAGCCAGTTCGCGGAGGGCTATGAGGTTGCCTTTACGGAAAAAACCGTCGATCGCTCGCGGCACCTGTTCGGGTACGTAGACCTTGCCTTCGCGGAGCCTCTGGAGAAGGTCGTCGGGGGAGATATCGACGAGTTCGACTTCGTCCGCGGCCTCAAAAACAGAATCGGGCACGGTTTCCCGGACCTTCACTCCCGTGATCTGCGCCACCACGTCGTTGAGGCTCTCGAGATGCTGAACATTGAGCGTGCTGGAGACGTCAATGCCCGCGTCGAGCAACTCCATCGCGTCCTGCCACCTTTTGGCGTGCCTCGATCCGGGCGCGTTCGTATGCGCGAGTTCGTCGAGAAGAATCAAGCCGGGCTTGCGGACGAGCGCAGCGTCGAGGTCGAACTCCTCGAGGGCGACGCCGCGATGCTCGAGCTTTCGTCCTTCCAGGCGTTTGAGACCACGAAGCAAGTGCGCGGTCTCGTCGCGCCCATGGGTTTCGACCCAGCCGATGAGGACGTCTCTTCCCTCTCCATGAAGTCGGTGCGCCGCCTCGAGCATGGCGTAGGTCTTACCCACTCCGGCGGAGGCGCCCAGGAAGATCTTGAGTTTGCCTCGATGCGCCCGGGCTTCCTGGTCCTTCACGCTCGCAAACATAGTCCACACGGCCAGGGTTGGGCCGCGAAAGTGCGCGAGTACCAGGAGAGCGGTCGGGAACGTGAAGCCGATTCCGGTCACGCCGAAGGAGAGGGTGGGCCAGAGTCTCGTGGCCGCGTTCGAGGGCGCCCCCGTGAGGGAGTTTGGGTGGCGCGGCCCTTCGTGCGTGCGAAGGGCGTCATGGGAATCGAAACGGCGCGGATCAGGCGCCTCCCCCCGATTCCGGGTTCGGCCCGTGGAGGCCGGGCGCTGAGGCCTAAAAACCAGTCCAGCACGACCAAAAGCCCGACCAAAGCGATGGAGCCCAGGACGGCACGCAGCCAGAAGTGAATGTCGAGATCCGCGCGCTTGGCGAGGTCGACACCGAGCAGGATTGACAGAGGTGACATGCGGCCAGTATGGCGATCGCATCATCAAGATGGTCTCAAGATGAATCTTCGATGGATCAAGAATTTGTCAAAGCCGGTCATCGCGGACAGAAAGGTCGGCGGAGCGGTCCTCTGGATCAAAAAGGTGAAAGAATCCACGGTTGGGACATCAAGAAAACGTAAAGACGGGTGGGTGGCTCAAGGCTCGTCAGCGAAAGTGGGTCGCGAAAGCAAACGGAAATGTTGAGTCAAAACCAGTGAGCGCCTCGGGGGACGCCGACGCCTCGGAAGCCCAAACGCCGGGGGGCCCTTCTCGCCGCGATGGTCGCTGGCTTGGTGACTGGCTCCTCCACGGCCGCAGCGCTCCCTCGAAGCACCAGGCGACCGCACCCTGGTGGCAGGTCATGTGCCTCACCGGCGTCGACTACTTCTCCACCCTCGGGTACCAGCCCGGGATCGCGATACTGGCGGCGGGCATGCTCTCCCCGATCGCCACCATCATTCTGGTTGTGGTGACCCTGCTGGTGGCTCTTCCGATCTACGCCCAGGTCGCGAAACACTCACCCCACGGCCAAGGGAGCATCCTCATGCTCGAGGAACTCCTCCCGCGTTGGAAGGGCAAGGTGTTCGTCCTTGTCCTCCTCGGCTTCGCCTTCACCGATTTCATTATCACCATGACGATGTCGGCGGCGGACGCCACCGCTCACATCGTGGAAAACCCTCTCGTGCCCCGCTCCATGGAACACCACCCGGTGCTCGTCACCTCCTTGTTGCTGGTGGCCCTCGGGGCCGTGTTTCTGAAGGGCTTCAAGGAGGCCATCGGCATCGCGGTCTTCATCGTGGCCTTGTACCTGCTCCTCAACGTGGTAGTCATCGGACGCGCCCTGCAGGAAGTGTTTGCCCATGGCGACCTCGTCACATCGTGGTGGAGCGGACTCCTGGTGCAACACGGGAACCCATGGATAGCGCTCGGAATCGCCCTCGTCCTGTTTCCCAAGCTCGCCCTCGGCCTCTCCGGCTTCGAAACCGGGGTCGCGGTCATGCCCCTCGTTCGGGGCAATGAGGACGATTCGCCCGCAAGGCCAGAAGGCCGCATCCGGAACACTCGAAAGCTCCTGGCGTGCGCGGCCATGATCATGAGTGTCGCGCTCATCGCCTCGTCGTTCGTCACCACGCTGCTGATCCCCCCCCGCGAGTTCGAGCTTGGCGGCGCCGCTTACGGGCGCGGCCTTTCGTTTCTCGCCCACGGAATGTTCGGGGATGTCTTCGGCACGGTCTACGACCTCGCCACCATCGCGATTCTCTGGTTCGCGGGAGCTTCGGCGATGGCGGGTCTGTTGAATCTGGTGCCGCGTTACCTGCCGCCCTATGGCATGGCGCCCGACTGGGCTCGGGCCAATCGGCCGCTTGTCTTGTTGTTCACCCTGATCAGCCTGGGGGTTACCTACTCCTTCAATGCGGACGTGAACGCGCAGGGCGGGGCCTACGCGACCGGCGTTTTGGTCCTCATGACTTCCGCGGCGGTTGCCGTCACCATCCTTCATTGGCGCCGGAGGTCCGCCTGGGTCTATTCGGCTATGACCCTCGTGTTTGCCTACACCACCGCCTTGAACATTTATGAACGACCCGAGGGCCTCAAGATCGCCTCCATCTTCATCGCTGCGATCGTTCTGGCGTCCATAACGTCGCGAGCCATGCGATCGACGGAACTCCGTATCGGTGAAGTCAGGTTCTCTCCAAAGGCCGCCGAGTTTCTCTCGGCCTTCGCCCCGCAGCCGGTTCGCATCATCGCGCATCGCCCCAACAAACGGACGATCGAAGAGTACGACCGTAAGGAAAGACAGGCTCGAGAGGATCACTCGCTGAACAATGACGAGGTCGTCGTGTTCCTCGAATTGATGCAGGGCGACGCCTCAGCCTTCGAGGACGACATAGAGGTCCGAGGCGTGAGAATCGCAGGGCACAGGATTCTCCGCTGCACGACGCCGGCCATCCCGAACGCCATTGCCGCCATCCTTCTGAAGGCCCAAGCGACCTCGGGCCAGGTCTCCCACGCCTATTTCGGCTGGACCGAAGGTAATCCGATCTCGTACGTCTTGAAGTACATCTTCCTCGGAGAGGGCGACACGGCGCCCGTGACCCGCGAGGTCTTGAGGCGTGCGATCAAGAATCCGGAAGAACGGCCGAGGATCCATGTCGGCTGAGGCCGACGAGTCCGGACAAGGGCTCAGAACTTCGCGGACACCCCTGCCATCACGAGCCGCGGAGGGCCGGGGATGAGACCCCGGCTCCGATCGGCGATGTAGAGGCGGTCGAGAAGGTTCTTGCCCGAGATGTAGAGACCCAGGCGGCCGCGGTCGAAGTTCAGGGTTGCGTTCCAGATCGTGAAAGCGGGCACCAGACCACGCTGTCCGTCTGCGGAGGACACAGCACTGTTGAGATCGTCCGAAAACTGATCGCCGACCTCAGCGGCTTCGATCTGGGCCTTCAGGCCGGAGGCATGGGTCACTCCCGCGCTGATCGTGACCAGTTGCCTCGGCGCGTAGGGCAGACGGTTTCCGCTGACCCTGACCTCCGATTGCCCGGAGACGCTGCTGAACCTGACCCCGTCGAAGCGAGCGGTGGTGAGCAGGGTTAACGCTGCGCGCAGAAAGACGGTGTGAGGAGACGAGCGGAGCGCGGTCGAGTCGAGTCTCAGCCCTAACTCGGCGCCTTGCTGGAGTGTCGCGCCGCCGTTCGTGAATGTGGCACCGCTGCCGCCGGCGAGCGATGCCGCCACCACCTGGTTCGAGTAGTTGTTGCGGAACACGGTCGCATCCACCCTGACACCCCGGTGAGGAAGGGCCCGCACACCCGCTTCCAGATTCCAGCTCTTTTCCGCATCGAGGAGAACCACGCCGCCGTTTTGAGTGATGATGTCCTCGGTGCGCGGCGGAGCGAACCCGCGATGAATCCCGGTGAACAGGGTGAGGCGCTCGCTCGGCGTGAAGGCGAGGCCGATTCCCGGAATCCATTGAGAGACGCGCGTCGCTCCGCTCACACCCGCGCCGCCGTTTCCGAGCCGATTTGTGCGATGGTACTCGATCGATTCGAAGCGCACGCCGGCGCTCAGGGTGACGTCGCCGAGCAGGACGCGGTTCTGGAGAAACGCCGAATAGGCCTGATTGGTCCGACGGTTGTCTTCGACAATGAGACCCTCGCGCGCACGGGGCGTGGCACCGTTCGCCTGAATGCGTTCCTGAATCTCACCGTGCGCCCTCAGGCCGAGCTCGGCCTCATTTCGAAGACCGAAGAGCTTCAGGCCCAGGCGTAGCCGGGGCTCGATCCCGAAGTGATCGAAGTCGCGCAGGCGGCCCTCGTTGCCGCAGGAGGTAAGGAGGTTCTGCATCCCGCCGCACGCGGGGTCGGAACGATCGTTCGGACGCTGAGAGGAGTTGCTCGACTGTCGCCACCAGTCCCGGCTGAACCGGGAGCCATAGACCTGGGTGGTGAGCAGTGAAGAATCACCGAGGATGAGCGAATGTTTCACCGACCCGCCGACTCGCCAGCCAAAGAAGGCATCGTTGATGAAGGGGTTTTGCCGGGGGTTCGCCGTCCACTCGGTGAGGGTGAGGCCGGAGTACGTGATCGTCGAGTCTTCGGCGTAGTAGTTCCCCTTGATAGTCAGGGATTGGCGGTCGGAAAGAGTGGTCACGACCTTGAGATTGACGTCGTTCACCGCCGAGTTCACGTTGTCGCGGGCGCCGTCGCCCTGCTTCCTCATGATTTCAGTGAGCAAACCCGTGCGACCCCATGTCCCCCCAGCACTCGCGAGACCGGAAAAGAGGCGACGATTCCCGAAGGCGGCTCGCAGGCGCGCCTCTGGTTTGGCCGGCGGCGAGGGGGTCAGATAGTTCACGACGCCGCCCACGGTCACCGGTCCATAGGCGATCTGGGCGGCGCCTTTCACGATCTCAACACCGTCGAATCGCTCGATGGGCGGGTGATAGTAGGACGCATTGTCGCCATACGGGGCGTAGGTCAGGAACAAACCGTCCTCCAGAAGAAGCGTCTTGGATGAACGCGTCGGATTCAGCCCACGGATGCCGATGTTGGGACGAAGGGCGAGACCCTCCTCGTCGCGAACGTGGACGCCGGTCACCTTTCGCAGAGCCTCATTGACATTAAGCACCCTCGACCCTTCGAGAGCAGCGGCATCCAGTGTGTCCACGGACCCGGGTAGACGCTCCACCGCTTCGACACTTCCGGCAAGACGCGTCCCCACAACCTCGACGCTTTCCACGAAGGCGCCGGGATGCAGTTCAAGTCGGAGGGCATCTCCTGAAGCAAGGGGCAGATCCAACGACCGGCTCGTCACGGAAAAACCGTCCCGCCGTGCCGAGACCTCGTAGCGTCCTTCCCGCGCGGCGAAGCTGAACTGCCCGCTGGCGTTGGTCGAGGTCCGAAGGGCTTCGCGAAGGCCCTGTCGCAGCGTCACCGTCGCCTCGGCCACCGGCCCCCCGCTGCTGTCCACCACCGTTCCTTGGACGCTTGAGAGGTCTGCTGCAAGGGCGACGCGCCCGAGAATATTGAGAATGAGTCTCATAATCAGCAAGCTAGCAGAAGATCGGGCGCTGCGTCAACTTTTTCCGAAGGAAGAGTCGATCGCGCCCCACAGCAGAGGCGAATGCGCTACTTCTTAGGCGCCGCCCCTTTGCACCGCGCGCACTGGCCGAGGATGTGATGGCGGTGCCCACGAATGACGAAGCCGATCCTTGAGGCGACCTCCTCCTGGAGGCGCTCGATGTCGGGACTCACGAACTCGAAGATGTCGCCGCAGTCTTCGCAGATCATGTGGTCGTGATGCTCGCGGTTCCAGTCGGCCTCGAAGCGGCTGCGCCCCTGAAGTTCAAGCTCGCTCGCGAGCCCCGCTTCCTGGAAGACCCGGAGAGTCCGGTAGATGGTCGCGCGGGAGATCTCGGGGTGTTTCTTCTGGACCAGGCCCAGGAGATCGTCCACCGACACGTGCCCCTTCGCCTTCAGGAAAACATCGAGGATGACTTCGCGCTGGTCGCTCCTCTTGAGACCCTGTGCCGAGAGGTAGGCGTTTAGAACCTCGACTTCATCGCGCTTCTTGATGGCCACAGGCAGAGGTTAGCCGGGTCCGCGCCGTCAGGGCGCGACAAACGGTTTCAGTCCGTAGTCTAGGACTTAGGCGCCCGGGTACGCGAATCTCCCGAGTTGAAGCCCGGCGCCGATCAGGCCCTTGTCCTTCTCCGAGACGCCGTGCGCCCAGGCGCTGCGAATGAGCGGGGTGGCCAGGGCCAGGAGGATCAGAACAACCCCAAGGCCAGCGATACGGCGGTTTCGCTCAGTGGAGATCATCGCTCCCCTCCTTTCGTTCACGGGCGAAGATTCGATACAGAGCGGGCAGAACCAGCAGGGTCAGCAGGGTTGAGGACAAGATGCCTCCCGCGACCACTGTGGCGAGGGGACGCTGAACCTCGGCCCCGGTGCCGGTGGCGAGAGCCATGGGGAGGAAACCGAGCGAGGCCACGAGAGCGGTCATCAGAACCGGTCTGAGCCGCGCGACCGCGCCGTCGAAGACGGCGTCGTCAATCGACGCGCCCTGAGCGCGCAATCGGTTGATGAAAGTCAGCATCACCAGACCGTTCAAGACGGCGACGCCGGACAAGGCGATGAAACCGACCGCCGCGGAAATCGAAAAGGGAATGTCGCGGATCCACAACGAGAGGATGCCTCCGGTCAGGGCCAGGGGCACGCCGCTGAAAACGAGGAGCGCGTCGCGGACATTTCCAAATGTCGCGAAAAGCAGGACGAAGATGAGAAGCAGGGCCACCGGCACCAGAATCTCCAGTCGCCGCCTCGCGGAAAGCAGGTTTTCGAACTGGCCACCCCAGGCCGTCCAGTATCCGGGCGGAACGGTAACGCCATCTTGAATCTTTCGCTCGGCCTCCTGCACGAACGAGGCGATGTCCCGGTCGCGTACGTTGGCGGTGACCACGACGCGACGCTTGCCGTTCTCGCGGCTCACCTGGTTCGGGCCTTGCGCGATCTCGAAGGCCGCGACCGATCCGAGGGGAATGTAACCCTGTCCCGTGGGCAGGGGCACGGGCAGACGCTTCAAACCCTCGATGTCGCCTCGCAGTTTCTCGGGCAGGCGGACGATCAGATCGAAACGCCGATCCCCTTCGTAGACCTGGCCCGCCTCCCGCCCGCCGATCGCCACTTCGATCACCTCCTGGACGTCGGCCACGTTCAGGCCGAGCCGCGAAAGCGCCGCGCGATCGACATCGATGGTCAGAATGGGGAGGCCCGTGGTCTGCTCGCGCTTCACGTCGGACGCTCCGGGCACCGCGGCGAGCGCTTGCTCGATCTCTGCTCCCACCTCGTCGAGCGTGTCGCGGTCGTCGCCGAAGACCTTCACCGCGACATCGCTGCGAACGCCCGCGATCAGTTCATTGAAACGCATCTGGATCGGCTGAATGAACTCGTAGTTGTTGCCGGGTAGTTTCAGGAGGTCGGTTTCGAGCTGTTTCACGAGATCCGCCTTCGGACGACCGGGATCGGGCCATTGGCCGTTCGGCTTCAGCATCACGTAGGTGTCCGCGACGCTCGGCGGCATCGGATCGGTGGCGATCTCGGCGGTTCCGATCTTAGAGAACACGTAGTCGACCTCGGGATAGGTCTTGAGCTTCCGCTCGAGTGCGTGCTGCATATCGACCGCGGTCGAGAGACTTGTGCCGGGAATACGAAGCGCGTGCACGAGCAGGTCGCCTTCGTCCAGGCTTGGCAGGAACTCGGCGCCGAAACGCGAACCGAGACCCAGACTCATGATCAGCAAGGCCACGGCGGCTACCGCGGTTGCGAAACGTCGACGCAGGGCGAAGCGGAGGGCCGGCACATACGCGCGCGTAGCCTGGCTCACGACCGGGCTCTCCTCTTCGCTCACCTTGCCGGTCACGAACAGCGCGACTGCGGCGGGGACGAAGGTGATGGACAGGATCATGGCCCCGAGCAGGGCGGCGAGAACGGTGAACGCCATCGGGTAGAACATCTTCCCCTCTATGCCTTCCAGGGTGAGGATGGGCAGGTAAACGATCATGATGATCAGTTCGCCAAACATGGTGGCGCGGCGCACTTCGCGGGAGCCTTCGAAGACGACGTCGAATCTCTCCGCCCGGGTGAGAAGGCGTCCAAGCTCCTTCTGCCGTTCGGCAAGCCTTCGCAGGCAGTTCTCCACGATGATGACCGCCCCGTCCACGATGATGCCGAAGTCGAGAGCGCCGAGGCTCAGGAGGTTGCCGCTCACCCCGCGCTCGACCATGAAGGTGATGGCGAAGAGCATCGACAACGGGATGACCA
>JAYUUU010000140.1:0-4024 GCA_043754395.1 Vicinamibacteria bacterium | reverse complement strand
GTCCGGGACATCGAGGGAAAGGACGCGGCCCACCGCATCGACGGTAATGCTGTCTCCCTCGCGAACCAGGCCGATCAAACCGCCGGTCGCGGCCTCGGGCGAAACATGGCCGACCACGAGGCCATGGGTGGCACCTGAGAAGCGCCCATCCGTAATGAGAGCGACACTGTCGCCAAGGCCGGCGCCCATCAAGGCTGAGGTGGGGGCGAGCATTTCCCGCATACCGGGCCCGCCGCGGGGGCCTTCAAGGCGGATCACCACTACGTCTCCTGCACGGATCCTTCCCGCGAGGATCGCGGCCAGGCTCTCCTCCTCCGACTCGAATACGCGCGCTGGCCCCGTCATCTTCAGTGTCTTGAGCCCGGAGATCTTTGCGACGGCACCTTCTTCCGCGAGATTGCCGCGCAGTATCGCCAGATGTCCCTGGGCGTGAACCGGGCGATGCCAGGGCCGGATGACCTCCTGAGCAGCCGGAGGTTCTTTCGGAACCCCTGCAAGGGAGCGAGCGACGGTTTCCCCCGTGATCGTGAGGGCCTCGCCATGAAGCGCGCCGTTCTCGAGCAGGATCTTCATCACCTGAGGTATGCCGCCCGCCCGGTGCAGGTCGGTGGTGGCGAAACGGCCCGAAGGAGACAGGTCGCACAACACCGGAACGCGGGCGCGGATCTTTTCGAAGTCATCGAGGACGAGCGGTACGTCCGCGCTGTGCGCGATCGCGAGCAGGTGCAGGACAGCGTTCGTCGAACCTCCGACCGCCATCACCACAGCGATGGCGTTCTCGAATGCCTGGCGCGTCATGATCCGCCTCGGTGTCAGGTCGGCCGACAGCGCGCGAGCGAGCACTCTCGCGGACTCCGCGGCCGACTCGGCTTTCTCCGCGTCCACCGCGGCCATGGTTGACGAGAGCGGAAGAGAAAGGCCCATGGCCTCGATCACCGACGACATCGTGTTGGCGGTGAACATGCCTCCGCACGAACCCGCTCCGGGGCAGGCCGCCCGTTCGATGCGACCAAGCTCCTGGTCGCTGATCTTCTTCTGGCTCCACTGCCCCACGGCTTCGAAAGCGCTCACGATCGTGAGATCCCGGCCGTCGAGATGGCCGGGCTTGATCGTGCCGCCGTAGACGAAGATCGCGGGAATATCGAGGCGCGCCATCGCGATCATGGCGCCGGGCATGTTCTTGTCGCAGCCGCCCACGATGAGGACGCCGTCGAGCCTTTCGGCTCCACAAACGGTTTCGATCGCGTCGGCGATGACCTCACGGGAGACGAGCGAGTACTTCATCCCGATGGTGCCCATCGAGATCGCGTCCGACACGGTGGGCGTGCCGAAGGTCTGGGGGACGAGGCCTGCTTCGCGACAAGCGGCCTCGGCGCGGTCGACGAGGACCTGGAGCCCGGCGTTACAGGGAGTGGTGGTGCTGTGCGCGTTCGCGATGCCCACGAAGGGCTTCTTGAAATCGTCGTCGGTGTACCCGATCGCGCGCAGCATGGAGCGATTGGGGGTTCGCTCCGGCCCCTCTGTAATGAGTCGGCTTCTCATGGCGCCGATTTGAGCACGCCCGGGGCCCGGCCATTTTGGTCCGACGGGCCCGGGGGCTTTCCTACTTCTTACGCCAGGCGTCTTCGCTCATCGGCTGGATCGCGTCAAGCTTCCGCTTCGCGAACTCGGCGTTCAGAAGACTCATCTCCTTTAAGGCGCCATTGAACTTCGCCCACGCCGCATCGAGATCCCGGGACAACGCACCCATGCGGTCGATCTGGGATTTCGTGGGCCGGCCGTTGTACGCGTTCACGTTGCCGTACAGCATGCCGAGTTCCTCGCGAAGTTTCTCTTCGCCCGAGATCCCCTCTCCCTCCTGCTGGGCCACCAGCGCCACGCGATGGGCTTCAAGACCAGCGGAGAATGCGCCCACTCGCTTTGACACGGCCGCGTCCTTCGGGCCGAGCTTCGACTGACGATCGTTCGCCTGATCGCGCAGATTCGCCAGCGACTCGACGAGCCAGGTGAGCCGCTCGACGTGAGCGTAGAGCTTCGCGGTGGTTTCAAGCTGCAAGGCCTGGTCGGCCGCGCTGTAGCTCACGCGCGGATCGCCCACCAGGGTCACTTGTCCCTTGTGAGTGTCTTTGTTCTTGATTGCGGTGATCTCGTAGCGACCCGGCAGGGCGCGGGCGCCAAAGAACGCACCGAGGCTTGGAATGACGCCGGCGCCGGCCGCGAAGCGCGGCGCCTGTTCGCGCGTCGACCAGAACACGCGGTTCATCCCGCGGCGTTTGGTGGCAGGAATGGTGGCGAGAAGCTTCGAGGAAGCATCTCTAACCTCGATCTTGAAGTCGCCAACCACATGACGCCGCTTCGAGTAGTAGACGATCGGAGCGCCTCCATCGGGGCTTGCCCCCGCGAACTCGTGATCGCCCTGCCACGGAACGCCGCCAAAGCCGCCGCCTTCGATGAGGAGCTGGCCGGGACGGGTGGGAAGGAACGCGAAGTCGGCGTTCAGAATCTCCGGTGTGAGCGCACGCAGCGGTGTGATGTCGTCGACCACATAGACCCCACGGCCGTGAGTAGCGAGAACGAGGTCGTGGTCGCGCGGATGGACGACGAGGTCGCGCACCGGCACCATCGGCAAGCCGCTCGTGAACTGAGCCCACTGTTTCCCGCCGTCGATCGAGAGAAAGAGCCCCGTCTCGGTGCCGAGGAAGAGCAGTCTCGGGTTCGCCGCGTCCTGCTTGACCACATGCGCGAAGCCCTTTGTATCAGCGGTCGAAAGCGATGTCCAGGTCTTGCCGAAGTCGGTGGTTACGGCGACGTGCGTGCTCATGTCGCCAGTCATGTGACCGTCGAAGGTCGCGAAGGCGGTGGCTTCGTCGTGGGGCGACGCCTCCACCCGCGACACCCAGGTGCCTTTGGGCACGCCGGTGTTGGCGGCCACGTTCATCCAGGTCTTGCCAGAGTCGCGCGTCACCTGAAGGTTGCCGTCGTCGGTCCCCACCCAGATCACGGAAGGATTCTTCGGCGATTCACTGATCGCGAAGATCGTGGTGTTGTTCTCGGCGGTGGAGTTGTCCCGAGTCAGGCCGCCCGAATCCTGCTGTCTCTGGCGTTTCGGGTCGTTGGTGGTGAGATCGGGCGAGATCTTCTGCCAGCTCTCGCCCCGGTCGGTCGAACGGAAGAGGAACTGCGCGCCGATGTAGAGAACCCCTTTCTGCGTGGGCGAGAGATGAATGGGCGTGTTCCAGTTGAACCGGTACTTGGGATCGCCCGCGACAGGCGAGGGCTTGATGTCTTTCTGCTCGCCCGTCTTCCGGCTGGTGCGGAAGACGTTGCCGCCCTGATATTCGCTGTACACGAGGTCCTCGTCGAGCGGGTCGGGGAAGGCCCAGAAACCATCGCCGCCGCTGAGCGAGCGCCAGTCGCGGTTGCCGATCGGGCCGCTGGCGCGCGAAGGACCGAACCAGGAGTTGTTGTCCTGCAAGCCGCCGTAGACGTTGAACGGAAACTCCATGTCGGTGGCCACGTGGTAGAACTGAGACAGAGGCAGGTTCTCGACGAAGAGCCACCGGTTGCCTCGATCCCACGAGTGGTAGGCGCCGCCATCCGATCCCATGAGCAGCTCGTCGGTGTTCTTCGGATTGATCCAGAGCGTGTGAACGTCGGAGTGGAAGTTGCCGCCAAGAGCGCTCCAGGTGCGGCCGGCGTCGTCAGAGGTGGCCGCGATCGTTCCCATTTTGTAGACGCGGTCCGCGCTCAAGGGATCGGCAATGATGCGCGAATAGTAGAAAGGCCGGCTCGCCACCACCGACGCGGTGCTCATGAGCGCCCACGTCTCGCCGCCATCTTCCGAGCGGTAGAGACCCGTCTTCTTCGCCTCGACCGAAGCGTAGACGACCGTCGACTTCGCGGGCGACACTTCGACCGCGATTCGTCCGAGGTCGCCTTCGGGAAGGCCCTTGGTGAGCTTGCGCCAGGTGGCGCCGCCATCGGTGGACTTGAAGAGGCCGCTCTTCGGTCCGCCTGAGTTGAA
>JAYUUU010000139.1:0-7106 GCA_043754395.1 Vicinamibacteria bacterium | reverse complement strand
CATGGCGACGGCGCGGATGCGGTCATCGCCATGGACGCGACCGACGGTCTCGCGCGCGGCACCGAGGTCGTCGACACCGGCGGCCCGATCACCGTCCCCGTGGGCAACATGACCCTGGGCCGGATCTTCAACCTGCTCGGTGAGACCATCGACGACGGCCCCGAGCTTCAGGTCGAAGAGCGCTGGCCGATCCACCGTGACGCTCCGAGCGTCGAGAACCTCACGCTCGAGGTTGCGCAGCACCTCGGTGAGAACACGGTTCGCGCCATCGCGATGGATCTCTCCGACGGTCTCGTTCGTGGCATGGAGGCGCGCGACACCGGCGCGCCGATCATGATGCCGGTCGGGCCGGAGTGCCTCGGTCGCATCCTGAACGTCATCGGCGATCCGGTCGACGAGAAGGGGCCCGTCAACGCCAAGAAGCGCGCGCCGATTCACCGCACGGCGCCCTCGTTCCAAGAGCAGTCGACCAAGGTCGAGCAGTTCGAGACCGGCATCAAGGTCATCGACCTCCTCGCCCCCTACCGTAAGGGAGGCAAGATCGGCCTCTTCGGCGGCGCCGGCGTCGGCAAGACCGTCATTATCCAGGAGCTCATCTACAACCTCGCGAAGAAGCACGGCGGCGTGTCCGTGTTCGCCGGCGTCGGCGAGAGAACGCGCGAAGGCAACGACTTGTGGCTCGAGTTCCAGGAGTCGGGCGTTTTGGACGTCAAGGACTTCGAGAAGAGCAAAGCCGCACTCATCTACGGCCAGATGACCGAGCCGCCCGGGGCGCGCCTTCGTGTGGCTCTCACCGGTCTCACCGCCGCCGAGTATTTCCGCGACGAGGAAGGCAAAGACGTTCTTCTCTTCGTCGACAATATCTTCCGCTTCACTCAGGCCGGTTCCGAGGTTTCAGCACTCCTCGGCCGCATGCCTTCGGCGGTCGGATACCAGCCCACCCTGCAGACGGAAATGGGTGCGCTCCAGGAGCGCATCACGTCGACCAAGAAGGGCTCGATCACGTCGATTCAGGCGATCTATGTTCCCGCCGACGACTACACCGACCCCGCACCCGCCACCGCGTTCGCTCACCTCGACGCCACCACGAACCTGTCGCGTCAGATCGCCCAGCTCGGCATCTATCCCGCAGTCGACCCGCTCGCCTCCTCATCGCGCATCCTCGACCCGCGCATTCTCGGTGCCGAACACTACACCACCGCCCTCGCGGTGAAGCAGATCCTTCAGCGTTACAAGGACCTTCAAGACATCATCGCGATCCTCGGCATCGACGAGCTTTCGGAAGACGATCGCGTGGTGGTCGGACGCGCCCGCAAGATCCAGAAGTTCCTGTCGCAACCCTTCTTCGTGGGCGAACAGTTCACGGGCATTCCGGGGAAGTACGTTTCGCTCGAAGACAATGTCCGCAGCTTCAAGACCATCGTGAATGGCGAGGTCGATCACCTGCCCGAGGGTGCTTTCTACATGGCGGGCGCCATCGAAGACGTCATCGAAGCCGCCAAGAAGATGGCCGCGTAAGAAGCCTCGCCCATCATGTCGAATCCCAACCTTCCGACGAAGCTCACCCTCGAAATCGTCACGCCGAACGGCCTCTTGTTCCGTGACGACGTGGACTCCGTTCAAGCACCGGGATCCGAGGGGTCGTTTGGGGTTCTGCCGGGCCATATTCCCATGCTGACGTTGCTGGGAGCGGGCGAGATCATCTACAAAAAAGCCGCGGAAACCGGGCGCATCCTGTGCCTCTTTGGCTTCTGCGAAGTGCTTCCTGATCGCGTCCACATCATGGCGGAGAGCGGGGAGCGGGTTGAGGATATCGACGTCGGAGCCGCGGAAAGTGCCAAGGCTCGCGCGGCCGAACGCATGAAGATGGTCAAGGACGAAGAAGGGTTTAAAGAGGCCCAGGCCGAATACATGCGCTCGGTGGCCCGCCTCTCCGCCGCTTCGGGCAACAAGGGCGCCTGAGCGCGAGGCCGCAGATCCTCGCCCAGATCAAGACGCTTTTTCGCTACAGGGCCCTCATTGAGAGCCTTGTGTCGCGCGAGCTCAAGGCTCGTTACCGCGGAAGCGTTCTCGGGTTCGTGTGGAGCTTCATCAATCCACTGTTGAACCTCCTCACCTACGGCCTGGTCTTTGGGTACATGCTGCCGGGACAAAGAGCGAAGGAAATGGAACCGTACCTCCTCTTCTTCGCCTGCGGCATCCTCCCCTGGAGTTTCTTCGAAGCCGCCGTCCTCGAGGCTTCGACGGTCCTGGTGAGCAGCGGAGGGCTCTTGAAAAAGGTGTTGTTCCCACCCGAGATCCTGCCCACAGTCAGCGTCATCACCAACCTGTTCAACTTCCTTCTCTCGCTACCCATCCTGCTCTTCTTCGTGGTCTGGAACCAGCGGCTGTCTCCTTCCGCCCTGCTCTTTCCCCTCCCGCTTCTGGTTCAGTTCGTGATGGCCCTGGGCCTTGCCCTCGCTTTGTCCGCGCTCACCGTTCACTTCCGCGACCTGAGCAACATCATCGGGCACCTCTTCAGGCTGTGGTTCTTCGCATCCCCCATCCTCTACATGTACGGTTCCATCGAAGGCCCGTTCAAAACCCTGCTTCGCCTGAACCCTATGAGCCATATCGTGGTGAGCTACCAGCAGATGTTGTTCGAGGGCCGCTTCGATCACTGGGCCGGGCTCGGCGGCGCCGCACTTGTGGCCCTTCTGGTGTTTGCATTCGGATGTTTTCTCTTCGATCGCCTGCGCGACGCTCTCGCGGAGGAGCTGTGAGCGGGGCGGCGCGCCAGGAAGCCGGAGTCGCGATTTCCGCCCGCGACCTTACAAAGGTCTACCGACGCTTCCTCCACAAGAATCAATTCACCACGCTCAAGAGCGCGATTGTCTCGGGCTCTTTGATCCGGGACCTGAGCCCGAGCGATCTCTTCACCGCCCTCGACCATGTGTCCTTCGACATTCCGCGCGGCTGCACCTACGGGATCCTCGGAGAGAACGGCTCGGGAAAGTCGACGACGCTCAAGCTTCTTTCGGGAATCACGAAGCCCTCGAGCGGCACCCTAGACGTCACAGGCCGCGTCTCCGCGCTGATCGAACTGGGCGCCGGCTTCCATCCTGAGATCAGCGGACGCGAGAACGTTGCGATCAACGGCGTGATGCTCGGCCTCACTCGGGCGGAAGTGAACCGTCGCTTCGACGAAATCGTCGAGTTCGCGGAGATGCAGGATTTTATCGACGCGCCGGTGAAGACCTACTCCTCGGGCATGTATGCCCGCCTCGGCTTCGCGGTGGCGATCCATGTCGATCCCGACATCCTGCTCATTGACGAGGTTCTCGCCGTGGGCGACGAGGCCTTCACTCGAAAGTGTCTCGAGAAGATCGGCGAGTTCCGCAGACGCGGAAAGACGATCGTCATCGTCACCCACAGTCTCGGCCTCGTCGAAAAGATGTGCGATGAGGCCCTCTGGCTGCGCAAGGGCAAGGCAGTGGACTCGGGCGATCCGAAACGTGTAGTCGACGCCTACCTGAGTTTCGTCGCCGGCAAAGAGAACGAGCTTCTGGGCAAACAGGAAATGCGCGATGTCGCATCGAGCGACGAGAAGGTCACCGGTGAAGCACCCGAGGAGAAGCGCCGGTGGGGAAGCGGAGAAATCCTCCTTCACGAAGTTCACCTCCAGGACGGGAAGGGCCGCACCTCCCACGTGTTCGTGCCCGGCGACACCGTCCGTCTCGAAGTCCGGGGAGAGGCCAAGACTCCGGTCGAGGATTTCGTCTTCGGGGTTGGAATCTTCACCGCGGACGGCGTGTCGGTCTACGGCACGAACACGCACATCGAGGAGTTCAAGTCGCAGCGGGCCTCCGGCCCTTTCGAACTCGTTTTCGAGATCCAGGACATCCGTCTGGTCGAAGGCAGCTACATACTCGATATCGCTGCCCACCGGCGCGACGGCACCCCTTACGACTACCATCGTGGCCTCTACTCTTTCAGGGTGCGCAGCCGGGTGAAGGACGTCGGCGTCTACCGCCCGCATCATCGCTGGTTTTTCTCCGAGACGCTGCGCATGGATTCGCCCCCCGAGCGCGCTGAACTCGAGCTGCGACCGGTGGAACGAGGGGGCCGCCGCCATCACGCCGATACGCGCGAATCCCTTCAAAACGACCGCGCAAGCTTCCGGGCGCTGGGGCGAAAAGTGGTTTTCACGAACGGCTGTTTCGACATCCTCCACGCCGGCCACATCCGTCTTCTCGAGCAGGCGCGGGCCGAGGGCGACGTCCTCGTGGTCGCGATCAACTCCGATGCATCGGTCAAGCGGCTCAAGGGCGACGCGCGGCCGGTGATCGGTGAACAGGAAAGAGCCGAAGCCCTCCTCGCCCTCGAATGCGTGGATCGTGTCGTTGTCTATGACGAGGACACGCCGCTTGAAACGATCAAGGCGATTCGCCCCGACGTTCTGGTGAAGGGCGCCGACTGGGCCCTCGACAAGATTGTGGGCCGTGAGGAGGTGGAAGCCTGGGGTGGCCGAGTGTTTCGCGTCGAGCTTCTCCTCGAAAGATCCACCACGGCCCTGATCAGGAAAGCCGAGACCGGGCCCGTCGCTCCGCGGTGAAAAGTCCCGCCTCGTTTCTCGCCCGGGAGAGCGGGTTCGAGGCCCTCCAAAGAGCCATCGAAGAAGGCCGGACGACCTCCGTCACCGGACTGTTCGGGCCCGCCCGTCTCCTCGTTCCCCTCGCCGGTACAGGTCGCCTTCTTGTCTTCGTCGCGCCTCACGAGAAAGACATCGAAGCGCTTGCGGGCGACGCCGAGACCCTCATCCCCTGGCTCGGAACCACAGGGACGCTCGCGACCTTCAGAGATGTCCCGCCGCTGGTCAAGGGTTTAGGCCCGACGCCCGAAGACCACGAACGCACGCAGTCAACCCTCGCACTTCACGATGGAACGGTCCGCGCCGTCCTGCTCTCAGCACCAGCCCTTGTTCACTCTGTTCCCGCACCAGACGTCATCAATAAGAAGCGGCTCAGCGTGCGGGTTGGCGAGGAGCTGCTCGTGGACATGCTCCTCGATCACCTCGATGGCGCAGGCTATAGACGCGAGGATCCGGTGGTCGAGGCCGGCGCATTCGCGCGCCGCGGCGGCATTGTCGACGTCTTTCCGCCCGGAAGGCTTTGGCCTCTCCGCATCGAGTTCTTTGGCGATCGCATCGACAGCCTGCGCGAGTTCGACCCCGCGACCCAGAGAAGACGCCACGAAATCGACGAGGTGACACTCCTTCCGTTCGGCGTCCCCGCAGGCGGCACGCGTCTCGCGATTCCCGAAATCCTCCCGCCGCATTGGCTCGTGGTCATCGATCCCGACGCGGTGCGCGCTGAGATGGAGCGGGCCCTGCACGTGAAGACGGCACTTCACGCGGATCTCGACCCCGACGACCCACACACGCAGATGTCGTTCGAGACCTTTGTCGATCCGCAGATCGTCCGGTCCTATCTGGACCGCGGGGAGAGAACGGACTTGTACGAGATCGCCCCCGGAAGCGAGTCGATTCACATCTCCTCACGGCCGGCTCCGCAGTATCGCGGGGATCTGAAACAGCTACGCGAAGACCTCAAGGCCTCGTCCGGCAAGACGTTCATCCTGCTCGGCACGCCCGGCCGTGCGCAGCGGCTGAGCGAAACACTTTTCGAGGGTGGCATTGCCACGGGCGAGGACAGCAACGTCGAGGTGGGAGCGGGCCACCTCTCTCGGGGCGTCGAGTTCTCACAAGGCGGCTTGCGCCTTCTCGCGGACGGCGACGTCTTCCCCGAAGAGGTCCACGTCCACAAGCGGCGGAACGTCGTCCGTTCTTTCCTCTCGGATTTCCGAGACTTGAAACCCGGCGACTACGTGGTCCACGAGGATCACGGCATTGGCCGTTTCGTGGGTCTTGAGAGCCTGCATGTCCTCGGGTCGGACGCAGAGTTCATGGTGGTGAGCTACCAGGGCGGAGATCTGCTCCGAGTCCCGGTCGAGTCGTTCCACCGCATCCAGAAACACCGCGCCGCGGAGAGCGCCAACCCATCGCTCGACAAGCTCGGCGGCACGGGATGGACCAAGACCAAGTCCCGGGTCAAAAAAGCCATGCGGGACATGGCTGCCGAGCTCTTGAAGGTCCACGCGGAGCGCAAGACCCGCATGGGCCACGCTTTCTCCCCGATGTCTCCCTGGATGTCCGAGTTCGAGAACGCGTTCGAGTATGAAGAGACGCCGGACCAGAAGAAGGCGATCGACGATGTCTTTGCCGACATGTCTTCGCCGACCCCAATGGACCGTCTGGTCTGCGGCGATGTCGGCTACGGCAAGACCGAAGTCGCGATGCGCGCGGCGATGCGGGCGGTCGCGGACTCCAAGCAGGTGGTGGTTCTCGCACCGACCACCATCCTCGCTCTCCAGCACCTGCAGACGTTCAGGCGCCGCTTTGCGCCCTTTCCGGTGACGACCGAAATGGTCTCCCGCCTCCGCTCGCCCAAGGAGAACAAGGAAGTTCTGCAAAGAGCGGCCGAGGGCAAGGTCGACATCGTCATCGGCACCCATCGCGTGCTCGCGAAGGAAGCCGAGTTTAAGGACCTCGGTCTCGTGATCGTGGACGAGGAACAGCGTTTCGGCGTCGCGGCCAAGGAGCGCCTCAAGCAGAAAAAGACCACGATCGACAGCCTGACTCTCTCGGCGACCCCTATTCCGAGGACGCTCCAGATGGGGCTCTCCGGCCTTCGTGACATGTCCGTCATCGAGACGCCGCCGCGCGACCGCCTCGCCATTCAGACCATGGTAGTCAAGTTCTCGAAGGACCTCATCGCCACCGCCATTCGTCACGAGCTCGAGCGCGACGGCCAGGTGTACGTAGTTCACAACCGCGTCGAGTCGATCTACTCGCTCGCCAGCATGATCAAAGAACTCGTTCCCGAGGCACGGGTCGTCGTGGGCCACGGCAGCATGACCGAGAGCGAACTCGAGAAAGCCATGCTGGCTTTCGTCGAAGGCCGCGCGGATGTCCTGGTCGCGACCACAATCGTGGAAAACGGTCTCGACGTTCCCATGGCCAACACGCTCATTGTTCATCGCGCCGACCGGTTTGGCCTCGCCCAGCT
>JAYUUU010000138.1:0-6035 GCA_043754395.1 Vicinamibacteria bacterium | reverse complement strand
ACGTTCGAACCCGCACCCTCGGCGACCTCGTCGCGCGTGTTGAGAAGAATCGCCTCGAAGGCGCCCTTCGCGTAGGCCTCGCGCGTCGCGAGCGCGTTGTTCAGAAGGTTCGAGGCCTTGATCGCCGGGTTCAGGGCTTCCACCGGATTGCGCCGGATCGAGACGATCGCCGCCCCTGCCCCTTTCTCGAAGAGGGCCTCGTGGTTGGGCTCGAGCGGCTTCACGTACATGGCGATTGTGGGCCCTGGAATCCGTTCGAAACGGTAGGACATGTCGCCCACACCCCGGCTCACGATCACGCGAAGGTAAGATTCGTCGTTCCTGGCGAAGGAGAGACACCCATCTATCCGAGCCTTGATCTCATCGTCGCTGGTCGGAAGCTCGAAACCAAGCAGACCGATCGAGCGACGCAGGCGCTTGATGTGCCGGTCGAGTTCGAACGGTCGCCCGCCGTAAGTCCGCAGCGTTTCATACGCGCTGTCGCCGAAAACGAAACCGTTGTCCGTGACCTTGAGAGTGACCTCTTCGGGGCTGCCTACCCGGCCATCAATTGAAACCGCGAATCCCATGAACCGAAGTGTACCGACTGCATGAGTCTTCTTGAAGCCATCATTCTCGGGATCGTGCAGGGGGCGGGAGAGTTCCTCCCCATCAGCAGTTCCGGGCATCTCATCGCGGTGCCCTGGCTTCTTGGCTACAAGGAGCACTCGCTGGCGTTCGACGTCGCCCTTCACCTCGGCACCCTGGTCGCGGTCGCGGGCGCGCTTTTGGGTGATTGGATCAAGATGTTTCAGGGCGCTTTCAAAAGCCTTCGCGAGAACGGCAACCCCTTCGCCTCGCAAGACGGCCGGCGGCTCGGTTTTCTCGCGGTGGCCTCGATTCCCGGCGGCATCTTCGGCCTCCTGCTGAATGACCTTGCGGAGAGCACTTTCCGAAGCGCGATTCTCGTGGCCGTGACCATGAGCGTCATGGGCCTCGTCCTCTGGCTCGCGGATGTGAGGTCCAACGCTCACCGAGGCATTGAGAACTGGACCCTGCGCGACGCCCTCATCATGGGCTTCGCCCAGGCCGCGGCTCTGGTGCCCGGGGTTTCCCGCTCTGGCGCCACGATTTCCGCCGCGCTGTTTCTCGGCTACGAGCGCAATGTCGCGGCCCGCCTCAGTTTCCTCATGGCTTTGCCGGTCACCCTCGGCGCCGTGATGCTCAAGGTTCCGAAGATGCTCGCAGGCGGGCTCGACACCACACTCGTTGTCGGCATCATCACCGCCGCCGTGGTTGGCCTTTTGAGCATCCGCGTCCTGTTCGCGTGGGTGCGCACGCGCAGTTATCTTCCGTTCGTGATTTACCGCTTCGCGTTCTCGGCGCTGATCATGGGCGTTTGGCTGGCGAGGGGCTGAACCATGCGTCCCATTCTCACCGCCGACGAAATGCGCGCCGCCGATGCGTGGGCGATCCTCCATGGCACAAGCGGGCCGATCCTGATGGAGAACGCGGGACTCGCGGTCGCCCGCGCCGTCGAATCGCGTTTCGGCAAAGAACGCCGGGTCGCCATCCTCTGCGGGCCCGGGAACAACGGCGGCGACGGTTTTGTGATCGCGCGCGTCCTCAAGTCCGACTGGACGCGTGTGTACGTCATTGGCGATCCGGAGAAGATCACAGGCGATGCGCGCCACCACTACGACCGTCTGAGAAAAGAACGTGCGCGGCTCCAGGTCACCCACATTCGTACCGAGGCGGAGTGGGCCGCGATCGCCCCAGAGCTTGCCCGCTCCTCACTGGTGGTCGATGCGCTTCTCGGCTCGGGTGGAAGCGGCGCCCCGCGCGACCTTTTCGCCCACGCCATCCTAGGCATAAGGTGCCAGCGGGCGCGCGGCGCGCGAGTGGTTTCGGTGGATCTGCCCTCCGGAGTCCCTGCCGACGGCGGCACTTTCGACTGGACGACCGTCGAAGCCGACTTAACCGTTACCTTCGCCGCGAAGAAGCCTTGCCTCGTCTTCTCCCCCACATCCGAACTCGCGGGGAGCGTGGTGATCGCACCCATCGGAATAAAAGATGAGGGGCTTCAATTCAGCGAGCGCGGTTTCCGATTCTTCGAACTCGAGGAAAGCGATGCGCGCGCGGCTTTCCCGCCACGGCCAAAAAACTCGCACAAGGGGGATTTCGGGCACGTTCTCGTCATCGCGGGTTCGGTGGGCAAGGCGGGTGCGGCGGTTCTCGCCGCTCGAGGCGCCTTCCGCGCCGGTGCGGGCCTCGTCACGGTCGCCTCGGTGAGCGAGGTCTGCCGGATCGTGACTGCGGCTCAGCCCGAGGTGATGACGGCCTCCCTCGGTGAGGGCGCCGAGTGCGGCGACGCGGTGCGGGCGACCGGGACCGTCCTTGATTTGTTGGCGACCATGGACGCCCTCGTCATCGGTCCCGGCCTTGGACGGACGCAGAAGACCGTGGACTTCGTCCTCGACGTCGTGGCGCGGTGCGGTCTGAGCGTCGTCATCGACGCGGACGGCCTCTACAGCCTCAATGCGCACACGATCGCGCGCATCGCTCAGCGCGACGCTCCCACCATTCTCACGCCGCACCCCGGTGAGATGGCGCGCCTCCTCGGCTCGAGCAACGCCGAGGTTCAGGCGGATCGCGTGAAGGCCCTTCGTCGCGCGGTGAGTGAAACGCGGAGCACCGTGGTCTTGAAGGGCATGCACACTCTCATCGGCAACTCGCGTTCGGAGGTCTGGCTCAACCCCACCGGCGGCGCCAGCCTCGCTACCGCCGGAACGGGCGATGTGCTGGCGGGAGCTATCGGCGCACTGGCTGCTCGAGGCCTGGCTGCCGATGTCGCGGCTGCCGCGGCGGTCTACGTCCACGGCCTCGCCGGAGAACGCGCGGGGAAGCGGCGTCCGTGGGGAGTGATGGCGGGGGATGTGGCGGAAGCGCTGCCGAAGGCGATCGCCTCGCTCGGCCGGTGAACAACGGATCATGACCAGCGTCCTTGAAACCCATTCGGAAGCCGAGACAGAGGCGATCGCGGCTCAGTTCGCGCGTGAACTCAAGGGTGGGGAAGTCATCTTCCTCGAAGGCGACCTCGGGGCCGGGAAGACCGCTTTCGTGCGCGGGCTTGCGCGCGGGCTTGGGGCGCCCGAGGAATCCGTCGCCTCGCCCACTTTCGTGATTCACACCACCTACCCCTGCGCGTCGGGCCGGATGCTTCATCATGCCGATCTCTATCGCCTCGCCTCCGAACTGGGTGCTGAGGACGTGGGCCTCTTCGATCTGCCGGGCGAACGCGATGTGCTCGCGATCGAGTGGGCCGCGCGCATGCTCACGCACCCGTGGAAGCAAGTGACCAGGGTGGAAATCACCCTCGGGGACCGCAGCGACGATCACCGCAGGATCGAGATCACCTCATGAAACGCGTCCGGCCGGTCTTCGCCACTGCGGTGCTCGGCCTTTTCTCCGTCGCCTGTCCCGGACGTCCGAGTGGCTCCATAGCGACGAAGCCCACTCCCCCAAAGGACCGCCCGCCGGTCATCCTCATCACCATCGACACCCTTCGGCCCGATCACATGAGCGTTCACGGCTACGCGCGAGCGACCACACCACGCCTGGCAGCCTGGGCCGCGAGAGGGGCCGTCTTCGAGCAGGCCTTCACGTACTGGCCGAAGACCCGCGGCAGTTTCATCGCGATCATGACCGGCCGCACCGCGGGCGAGAGTGGTTACTCCGCGAAGCACCCCGAGATTCACTCCTTCAATCCCACTCTGGCCGAGACCCTTCAGAAGGAGGGCTACGACACCGCGGCTTTCGTCGACAACGCGAACCTCGCGGGCTCGCTCGGTTTCTCCCGGGGTTTCAATACCTACGTTGAGACGTGGGCGGACGACACCCTCAAGGACGAGGCGGAGCGCACCGAGTCGATCACGAAGCGCGGGATCGAGTACCTCCAATCCAAAGCGGGAGGCGACGGCTACTTTCTGTGGCTGCACTACGTCAACCCTCACGCGCCTTACACTCCCCCGCCACCCTTCGACACCGCCTTCACCGATCGGCCGAAGGGTGACCGGAAACTCAAGGTGGTCGATGGTTTCTTCGGTGGCGTCTCGAGGCAGTGGGCCGAGTCGATGCCGGGCAGAAACACCCTCGCCGACTTCGTGAACGCGTATGACGGCGAGATCGCCTATGCGGACACCCAGGTCGACCAGGTCCTAAAGGCCCTCGATGCGAAAGGCGGCCTGGGCCGCGCGACCGTGATCGTCTCGTCCGACCATGGTGAAAGTCTCGGCGAACACGACTACTACTTCGATCACGGAGCGAATCTGTTCGACCCCGTCCAGCGCATTCCTTTCATCGTCCTAGGCCATGGGGCGAAAAGCGTCCGGTCGAAGGTGCTCGTTTCCACTCTCGACATCATGCCGACTCTTCTCGATGCCGCGCGAGTGTCATTTCCAGCGGGCCTCGCCGGCCGCAGCGTCCTGCCCTTCGCGGCCGGGCGCGCCGAGTCGACTCGCGAGACATTGATCGGCGAGAACGATCGCGGTCACCAGGGGATCTGGGACCGCCGTCACAAGCTGATCGACCTCGACCCCCGCGCCGTGAAGACGGCGCGTCAGCTCTTCGACCGAAGCGAGGATCCTTCCGAGATGCGGCCGCGCTCGGACCACACCGATGTGGCGAGGAAGCTCGGCGTTGTGCTGGACGAGTATCGCGATGTGGAGATGCGCTCGGCGATCAAGAACCGGCGTCAGCTCGAAGGCAAGACCGCCCGGGCGCCCACCGGGCCCGAGTGTGAGCAGTTGAAGGCCTGGGGCTACGTCAACGAGTGCCGCTGACCTAGGCCATGACGCCCGCGCGTTTCTTCGTCATCATGGCCGTCGTCTTCGCGGCCATCGCCGCGCAGTTCGTTCCGCGCATGGATGCCTCGGGCGACGAGCCGCACTACCTCCTGATGGCGAAGAGCCTGTGGCTCGAGCACGACCTCGACCTGCGTGACAACTACGAACGCGAGGACTGGCGCGAGTTCCGCGGTGGTTCGACCGAACCGCATTACGCCGCACCTCGCAAGGATGGCCGGCCGTTTCCCGGGCATGCCCCCGGCGTGCCCTTCATCCTGGCGCCGATCTATGCGATGGGCGGGCGTTTGGCATGTGTGGTCTTCCTGGGCGCCATGGTCGCAGGTATTGGCGCGATCGCGTTTCGCATCGCTCTCGCCGAAGGCCTCTCCAACGGAGCCCCCCTTCTCGCGGGTGTTGTCGCCTGCGGCCCGCCGCTTGCCGCCTTCGGCCTTCACACCTACACCGAAGCTCCATCGACCCTGGCGCTCTTCGCTTCGTACGCGCTCCTGCGTTTCGGCAAGAGCCCGTGGATCGCAGCTGTCCCGGCGGCCCTCGCCTGCGTCCTGCCTTTCCTTCATCCGCGCATGGCGCTTGGGTCCCTCGCGATCGCGATCGCCGCCGTTCTCTTCAAGGATCGGGTCGCACTTCGCACCTTTGTCTTTGTGGCCTTGATCGGTGCGCTCGGCTACGGCGCTTTCTGGATGAGCATCTTCGGAGTCCCGACCGCACTGGGCGTCTACGGCGGCCGCGTTCCGGACGACGCGGCAGTCAACCCGATTCAGGCGTTTCTCGGTCTCCTCTTCGATCGCGCGTACGGTCTTTTCCCCTACGCGCCCGCGTTCGCGGCGCTCGTCCTCCTGCCGTGGCCCGCAGCGGCCCCGGCGAGTGACTCGCGCAACGCGCGTCGCGCCGAAATCGTCATTGCCCTTGCCATCGTTCTGCCCGTTCTGTTCTGGAGAATGTGGTGGGGAGGACAGTCGCCGCCCGCGCGTCTCATCGCGCCGATGACGCCCTTCCTGGCCCTGTGGGTTGCGAGAGCCTGGGATAGGGCGATATGGGTTCCGGCCCGCCGCATGATCATCGCGGCCGCGGCCTGGTCATGGGCGCTGTTCTTGTTCGCGGCTCTTCAGCCCGAGCGCCTTCTCTTCATCAATCGACGCGTGCGGCCCACCCGCATCTGGGACGCTGTGTGGCCGGGGGGGCCGATCGACG
>JAYUUU010000137.1:0-10237 GCA_043754395.1 Vicinamibacteria bacterium | reverse complement strand
CGCGGGCGCGCCGTCGCGGCCGATGGGGAAGGCAGGAGGACCATTCACCGGGTCGTTCGCCACCTGGACGACGTCGTTCTCCTTGCCCGTCCATGGGTTCCTCCACTTGGCGAGGGGCTTTCCCGTCTCGATGTCGAGGTAGAGGAGGATTTCGCGCGAGACCAGCCTGTACCCTTCGCCCCGTTGCGGATCGCGGACCGTGCCGCATTGCCGGATGTTCATGCCTTCGACGTTGAACAGATGTCGATCCCGCTCGCCGGGTACCCGACTGTAAGCGCCGCCTTTCCACCAGAAGACCACGGGCTTCTCGTCCTCGAGCGAACAGGCCATCTTGCGATTTGCGGTGACGACCCCCTCGGGCCGCGACAAGTCGAGGGGGGGCGGTGGGGCAGGCACCGCCCCGGCCTTACGCTGCGCGGCGCCGAGACCGCTCGCCGCGAGGAGCCCCACGACCACGAAAGTGTTCCATCGCATGAAGCCCGCTTGCCTCAGAAGGTCAGAGTGAGGCCGAGGCGCAGCGCGCGCGGAGCCTGGAAGAGCTGAGCCTGCATGAAGCGGGGATCCTTGTTCGCCGCTGGGATTGCCGCGATGACCGCCTGGTAGTTGTATCCGCCTGGAGCGAAGTATGTGGCGACGGGCACGGGTGTCGTGGCGGCGGAACCGAGCAGGATGCCGGGGAAGACGCCACGGGTTGTGTCCTGGTCGAAGACGTTCGTGACGTTCGCCGACGCTGTAACTCGCATCTCCTTTCCTACCTTGAGGCCGTATTGGAGGAACAGGTCGGTCTGAGTAAAGAAGGGTGTCCGGCCACGGCTCCCTCGGCCTTCGGGGTGGGTGATCGGGGCTGCGTTGACGCCGAGCTGAGGAGTGATCACAGTTCCGCTCGAGGCGCGGAAGAAGGCGCCCAGAGTGAGGCCGGCGTCGAAGGCGTAAGAGCCGCTCAGCTTGAACTGATGGGGCCGGTCGAGGGTGAGAGTTCCCTTGTCGACTTCGCCCTTCCCGTTGTAGCAGCTCTCAAGTGTCGTGCAGTAGCGCCCCGCGTTCGGCGTCCCGCCGCCGAGCACCTGCTCGTCGGAGTCGCCGAGTCCTTCGTAGTTGCCATAGAGGCGCGAAAGGGTGTAGCTGCCGCTCGCCGACCAGTGGTTCGCCATGCGCCGGGACATCTCGACGGTGAAGCCGTCGTAGGTGCGCTCGAAGTCGGGCAGGACGGGCAGGCCCGCGAAGGGCTGCTTGAGGATGCCACGCCCGGGATTCCCGATGACCTTGGTATAGCGGACGCCGTCCACCGTGATGGGCGTGACGTCGAAGTCTTCGACCGCGTTTTGAAGGGCTCGGTGAATGTACTGGGCCGAGAGCGCCCAGTTCTTTCCGAGCTGATAGTCGGTGCCAAGCGCTAGCTCATCGCTGCGCGTGGGCTTGGTATCGGGAGGAACGTAGGGAGCGGCGCCGCCGAAGTCGAGAACGAAGAAGGGCGTTCCCGCCGCGGCCGCGGCGGCCTTGCCGAGGGTCCTCCAGTTCAGGGTTTCGAGGCGGTAATAGTCGAAACGAAACTGACGAGAACCGAACAGAAGCTGGGTCGCGGTCTGCTTCAAGACGTCGTAGAAGTAGCCGGCGTTTGCGTACACCCGCCAGGTCGAGTCGCCCTTGACGTCCCAGGCGACACCGATGCGAGGCGCCACTTTGTCACCCCATCCGAACCGGATCTTGCGGTCGACCCGGTCCGCGGAAGACACGAGAGGCTCGTCGACTTCGTTCTCGAGACGCAGGCCAAGGTTGAAGGTAACGCGGTCCTTTGTCCACTGATCCTGGAGGAACACCGCCGAGGTCTTCGCTTTAGCCGCGCCCCGGTTCGAGATGGTGATATTGCGCCAGTAGCCGTATTGGCCGCGGATGCCGATCTGAGAGAGATTCCAGTGGAGGTCGAAGCGTTCGCCGGTGAGGAAATTCTCGATCGTGCTCTTCGGCTCCGCGTACTGAGCCCCGATCTTGAGCGAGTGATTGCCCGCGGCCTTGAAGTTGAAGTTGGCGGATCCGCCCATGCTCAGGCGGTCGTTCTCATCGACGGGAGTGCTGTTGTTGCTGACCAGGGTCTGGAAGTTGGCGTCGCAGGCGAGGTCGGGCGTGATCCCCACGATCGCGCGATTGGAGGTCACGCAGCGGATGTGGTCGCCCACGGGGACGCCGAGCGTTCCGCCGCGCTGGGTGTAGTACCCGGCGAAGGCATTGACGAAGACGGTGGGGCTTGCCACCCAGTCGGCACTGAGGGAGTAGGTGCTGCGGTTCCGCTCGGTTCCGAGGTCGGCGAAGTTGTTGGCGCGATCGTCGGTGAGGTCGAACGAAGGCAGCCGCCCGACGTCCTTGCGGGGGGCAAACTGGTAGCTCAGGTTCACGGTCAGGTCGGAGGCCGCGCGCCAGGTCAGTTTCGCCGACGCGAAGGGGCGGCGCACTGTGTTGTCGACGGTCACGGTCTTCGCGGCGAGGGTGGCGGTTGCGGGGTAGTTCACGGTGCGGGTGTTGTCGGTGTTCTGAGGCATCACGCCCGCGAAGAACCACAGCTTGTCTTTCTTGACCGGGCCGCCCACGAAGCCGCCGAAGTCGAGCACTCGAGTTTCGTCCTTGGGGTCGTTGATGTAGACCCCGTCCGAGCGCAACCGCTGCCGAGGATCTCCAGTGAGCTTCGAGCCCGAGTACTGAAAGTTGAGACCACCGCGAAACTCGTTGGAGCCCGACTTGGTTTGCATGTTGACGACACCACCGAGCGCACCGCCGTACTCCGCGCCCAGGAAGCCGGACTTCACCTGGATGTTGTCTAGAAACTCGAAGACCACGTCCTGGCCCTGGGACGCCGTCGTTGTCTCCGTGGCGTCGACTCCGTCGACGATATAGACGTTTTCGTGCACCGACGCGCCCTGGAACGAGAGGCCTTTTGTCCGGTTGATATCCTCAGTGTTCACGGAAGGCGCCAGTTCGACGATTGATTCCCACGATCGCCCCTTGGGAAGGGCGTTAAAGGTTTCGGCGGAGATGTTGTTCTGCTGTTCGACCGACACCACGTCGATGATCGAGCTGCCCTCGACGGTCACCGTCTCGGTGAGCCCGGCCTTGAGAACCAGATCGGCTTTCAGGGTTTGCCCGGCCTGAAGCTCGAGGCCTTGCACCACGCTTTGAGCGAAGCCCGTGAGTGTCGCCTGCACCCGGTACGAGCCGAGGGCGAGGCCGGGGAAGTCGAAGGCGCCGCCTGCGCCTGTGACCACGGTCCTGACCCCGACGAGGCTCGCGCTGGTGGCGGTGACGGTCGCGCCGGGCAGCACGCCTCCGGTGTCATCTTTGACCACCCCGCGGATGCTTCCGGTGGTCTTACCGATGTTCTGGGCTTCGATCGGGACCGTGAGCAGGCTCATGAGCGCTATGGCCGTGGCCGCCTGACGCAGGGAAAACGGGTGTCGCATGGGAACCTCTTTCAATGCCGGGATCGTTTTTGGGGCCTAAGACGCCCTGAAGATTGTCTGATTGTATTAAAGATATAACAACCGGACGAGTATCGGGAGCGTAGGCCAACTCCCGCGAGGGTGTCAAGGCGTCTTGTTGGCCTGGGGAGGCACCGTAGGGTCCGCCCGGGCGGAATTCGTCCGGTTCCACCACATCCACGCTCCGCTCAGCGCGAAGCCTGTGGGCAGGAGACCGAGGCCGAACCACAAGAGGCGCGTGGCGAGCCCTCCGAACTTGCCATAGTGAACGGGCTCCATCCCCTTCACCACGCGAGCGCCGAAAGGCATGTGAGCAGGGTCGTCGAGGCGCAGGGGCTGCAGAGTGAAAGGATCTAGATGGACCGTCGGCCCGCTATCGGTGCTTTCGCCGAAGTCTCCGGCTCGATGGAGGGTGGCGGTCCACGAAGCTCCCTCCTTCGCCGGGATCCGCACAACGGCGAGTCGACCCTCGGGGAGAGCGGCACGCGCTGCCGCGGCGATCTGGTCTATCGACTTCAGAGCATCGGAAGGTCCGGCTGGGGGGACGGGGGGGGCGCCTCTTGGGGCGAGCGACCCGGTCACCGCCCGAATGACCGCGAGGTATGAATCGCGGAAGGAGTAGTAGGCGCCGGTGACGCAGACCAGAATCAGGAGAGCGAAAGAGAGGAGCCCGGTCTGCCGGTGCAGATTCCAGATCACACTCTTGAGGGAGCCCCGGAGGGAGAAGCGAAAGCGACGCTTCGGCGGGGAGGCCTGAATCCATAAGACAAAGCCGCTGGCGCTCAGGAAGATGAGGGCCAAAGCGACGTAGCCATTGAAGACGAGGCCCGCCGGACCGGAAAAGAACGCGAAGTGCAGGTCTCGAAGGCGGCCGAGCAGGCTCGCTTCACGTCGGTGCGAGCCTTCAATGACCCCCGTATATGGATTCACGTAGACCGACATCTGGTCAGCTTCCTTGAGGGTGCGGGCGTCCCTTTTCTGCAGGATGAACTGAACCGGGCGGTCGGGTCGGTCGGGAAGGATCAACATCGAGATGCGTCGCGTCGGCTCGACTGCGGTGGCATCCGCGCGCAGTGTCTCGAGAGGAAGGTAGGCCGACCCCGGGACGACGCGAGGCTCGTAGAACCCGCGCTCCAATTCGTCCCGAAAGACGAGAGCGCTTCCCGAAAGACCCACCGCTACCGCGAAAACGCCAAAGACCGCGGAAGCGATGAGATGAAGCTGGCGGACCAGTTGTTGGCTGCGTGTCATCAGCTCAGCCGGCAGCCCCGTCCGAACCGAAATACTCGCGGTAAGCCGCGATCCGGTCGCCACGCACGTCCAGTGAAACCGCCACCAGGTTCCGGTACTCGCGCGGCGGCTGGCCTGGGACCACGAGCGTCCCCCAATCGTGGAACTCGAACACCACGGTTCCTTCGTTCGCGCTCACGCGGTCGATCTCGAGCTCGAGGCCGGCCGGATAGACACTGCGGACGTATGCGAAGAAGGCTGCGGCGCTCTCCTTGCCCCGATGCTCGCCGCGCCAGCGTCCCATTGGAAAGTGGAAGTGGAAATCATCGGTCACCAGGTCGAGAAACGGTTGCCAGTTTCCGGAGGCAAGACCTTGCCGGAACTGCTCGAAAGCGGCCATCCCCACATCTAAGGTTGCGGGCAAGGCCGCCGACGGCCGTTGAGCCACGCCCTCTTGAAAGCCGCTCACTTAGAGGAACCGGCCGGCCTTCCGAGGATCTGGTTCAGTTCGACGAAATACCCGTCGGCATCCCAGAGCATGCTGACCATCACTGGAATGGTCGCTCCGTCCGGCCCCGGGTACTCGACCCGATGGGGTTCGGCGCTGACCTTGACCCCTGGCGCCTTCCGCACGTTCAAAAAGCGTTGATCGAGGTCTTTCGCATTGATGACCAGGATCACCTGTCCCGCGCGCGCCTTCTCGTGAACGACCGGCAAAGAGGCGGCCTTTGCGCGCTCCTCGGGTGAAAGACGTTGCATGAGACCAAGCGCCCCGATGAAGGAATCATTGGCTCGGAGCAGAACCAGGCGGACACCGTTCTCACCGTCGATTACCTGGTCGTAAACCACCTTCAGGCCCAGCGCGTCGCGGTAAAGGGTGAGGGATCGATCGATATCTCGAACCAGCAGCGTGGTTCGTCGAATGTCCACTGGGGTCCGCTCATTTTCGGGGACGGGAGTTTGAGCGCCCAGCGGACCGGAGAGGCCGAGGGAGATCGAGAGGAAGAGCGCGGCCCTTAACCGGCCCCTGTGAGGGCTTGGTATCTTCATGGTTTCTGCAGCCGGTCGCTACATGCTGCGCAGGCGCAGACCGACGGTGAGGCTCCGCCCGCGCGCTGGTGCGAACTGGAACTGCTCCCGGTAGAACTTGTTGCCGAGATTTTCGACATTCACGGTGATTCCGAGGCTCTTCCGGTCTTTACGCCAGTCGTAGCCAACGCCAACGCGGTGTACCGCGAAACCTTTGAGGGCGGCGAGGTCCTGGAAGATGAGGAAAGGCGAGTCTTTGAGAGTCACCGCTACCCGGTCGATTTTCTTCTGGTGGCGCAGGGAGTACTCGGCCCAGAAGTGGTCCTTCTTGTCGGACACCCGCAATCCGAGGATGGCCTTGAGCGGGGTGATGTTGTCCTGCGGCGTCCCGGAGATGGACGCCATGGTGAGCGGGTTGGCGCCCTTGAGGACCTCTCCTTTGTTATATGCGGCGTTTGCAAAGACCGAGAGGATCGCAGGCCCCTGGCTCCACGAGGCCTGGATATCGCCCTCCACTCCCTGAATCCGCACGTCGGCGAAATTGATCGCCTGGGAGACCGAGCTTGACGCGGTGCGTGCCGTGATCTCGGTCGAAATGAAGTCCGAGTACTTGTTGTTGAAGTAGGAAACCGAGCCCTGGAGCTGGGCAGAGCGGAACTTGGCCCCGAGGTCGATGTTGTCGCCCCTCTCGGGCCCCACCTTCACGTTTGGGGCGATGCTGCCGATGGTGGCGGGGCCCGCGAAGAGGAGTTCCTCGAGGTTTGGATGTCGATAGCTTCGACCGTAGTGTGCCATGAAGCTCAATTTGTCGCTGTGCTTGAAGACGAGGCCGATGTCGCCGGTGAAGGCGGTGCGAGAGACTTTGTCCCCCGCGGGATTGGGGAGGGTCGTCCGGTCGATCGCAGGCGTGGTTCCAGCAATAACCGCGTCGATGTTGTAGCCGGCGGTGGCCTCGGTCTTCACCTTGTAGCCGTCGATGCGCGCACCCGCGATGAGGCGGACCTTCTCGCTCAGATCCCATTCGTCCTGAGCGAAGGCGCCGAAATCGCTGAAGGTGGCATCGGGAACGCGGGTGGGTTTAGTGACGCTCGGTCCACCTAAGGGGACAAGGCTTGGGAAGACGGAGGCGGCGGGGCCGCGAGCGCCTAAAACAACCTGACCTACCAGATTCGTCTGAGTGGAACTCGTCCGGTAGTCAGCACTTTCATCCTGGTAGTAAGTGAACCCCGCGGTGAGGACGTTTCGCGGAGAGACCAGGAACGTCCCCTGCACATCGACGCCCTGGGTTTCGACCTTCTGCCCGGTATCGCTGTTGATGATCAGTCTGAAGATGCTGATCGGGAAGAACGCTCCCGGCGTGGGAGCTGGAAACTGAATCGGGATGTTGATGTTGCGAAGCAGGCGGTCCTGCTTCTGGTGGTAGGCGGTCACCGATAGATGGCTGAACCACGAATTGATCGACCGCGCCTCGTAGCGCGCTGAAACCTTGTCGAGTTTGCTGTGGGGAAGGAGGATTCCCTGGAAGAACTGCGGGGGGACGAAATCCGGGAAGCCCACGTCCTCCGCTTCGCGGTGGAAATACTTCACCCTAAGGTTCTGTTTGTCATTCAACGAGACCAGGGCGTTGCCGTTCAAGGTCGTGCCGTCGAGGAAGGAGGTCGGGATCTCCGTGGACGTCCGGACGAAAGGCGCGTTGAAAGGATCGGGGAACGCTTTGAAGTTGAACCCGAACGCATCGGCGGTGTCGGCCTGCACGAGAGTCTTGTCGGCGAAGAGGGGCCGCGAATCCTCGAGAACACTTCCGTCTTTGCCGCCGCTCTTGTAGTTGTCGAACGATTCCTTGCCGCCCGAGAGGCTCAGCGCGTACTTCGGCCCGGACATTCCGAGGCCGAGGTTCCCGCGGCGTCCATTCTCGTTGGAGCTGTAGTAGCCATTCAGGCTGGCCGTGAAGCGGGTCTTCTCGGTGAACATGGGCTGGGCGGTACGGATATTCACGGTGCCTGCGAGGGCGTCGGTTCCGTAGAGCACGGAGCCAGCACCACTCACTACCTCGATGCTCTCGATGCTGGAAGCGTCGACGAGTCCCACTTCGACACCGGCCCGGTCGGTCGCGGTGCGCGCGTTGTTGAGGCGCTCGCCGTCGACAAGGACGAGAACCCGGGTCGAGTCGAGACCGCGAAGCCGCGGCCGCATCTGGAAGGGACCGCTGCCCACCGGTGTGATTCCCGTGGCTTCGATCATGAGTTCGCCCGAAGAGGCGGGGTTGGTGGCCGCGATGGTCTCGGCGCCCAGGCTTTCCGCGCGGAGTGGGACGAGGAGGGAATCGCGCGCGTTCCTCGATGCCGTGACCGTCACTTCGCTCTGGAGGGACCCGACGGTGAGAGTGAAATCGACAGTCGCCGCCTCCGAATCTGAGGCAAGGGTGATGTTGCGTGATCCTTCGGAGAATCCGTTCGAATGGGCGATGACACGGTACATTCCCGCGGCAAGGCCCGTGAACGAATAGGCGCCGCTCGCGTCGGCCATGAGCACGCTCAGGCTCCCCGTCGCGAGGTTATCGAGGGTTATCTGCGCTCCTTGAAGCGCTCCGCCTACCGAGTCGCTGGCCTTTCCCTTGATTTCGGCGGCGGAGGCGAGGGAGGCGAAGAGCGCGCCGATCAGAATCGGGCCGATCCAGATGCAGGTGTTTCGACGATTCATGTACTTCTCCTTGAAGAGGAAAGACGGGGCTTTGGGGGAACGATACGTCCGAAACTTCCGGGTTGTGCGGTTTGAAACATCAAAAGCCGCTCCTCTTGAAAGCATCCGACTTTAGGTCGAGTGCGGGTACGATTGGGCTTTGAGGGCGCCTGGGTGTTGTCGCCCTGATGTCCGGGAAGGAGACCGATAAGCCATGAGCTACGACAATCCAGAAAACGTCGAACCGCTGACTCTCTCTCCACGCCGCAACAGCGACGACGATTCCGACGAGTGGGAAGACGACGACGTCGTCGCCGACGAGGACGCGAGCCTTTTCGAGGACGAAGTCCTCGATGAAGACGAGGATGAGGAGGAGGAGAAAGACGAGGAACTCGAAGCCCTCGACGAGGAAGAAGACGACGACGAGGATGACGACGACGATGACGATGACGACGACGACGAGGATGACGATGACCTGGTCGACGATGAAGATGAAGAGGACGAGGAAGAGGACGACGACGACCTCGACGACGAGGACGACGACCTCTTCGACGATGCCGATGAGGACGACGAGAAAAAGGACGGCGAGGTTTGATGCTTGAAGCGAACGCGTCCCCTTTGATCCAGGGGGACTCGGGCGGGGTGGTCTCCCCCCTCCCTCGCCCGGACTGGATCAAGGCGCGCGCTCCCATCGGCGAGCGCTACGACTCGCTGGTCGCACTTGTCCGCGGGCAGAAGCTTCATACGGTTTGCGAGGAGGCGCGCTGCCCCAACATCGGCGATTGCTGGAACCGGGGCACCGCCACCTTCATGATCCTCGGCGACACCTGCACTCGTGCCTGCGGGTTCTGCGCCGTGAAAACCGGCCTTGCCGCCATGCCGCCCGACCCCGACGAGCCGCGACGGGTGGCCGAGGCCATCGCGACCATGCGCCTGAAGCACGCCGTGATCACTTCGGTGAATCGCGACGAACAAAAGGACGGTGCGGCCTGGTCGTTCTCCGAAACCATCCGTCTGGTCCGCGAGAAAGTGCCCGGGTGTGCGATCGAAGTACTGATTCCCGACTTCAAGGGGAATTGGTCGGCTCTGCAGGTTGTCTTGGACGCCCGGCCCGACATCCTTAATCACAACACCGAGACGGTGCCGCGCTTGTACCGGAAGGTTCGGCCCGGCGCCAACTTCAAGCGCTCTCTCGAACTCCTCGCTCGCTCCAAAGACGCGGGGATGCTCACCAAGAGCGGGATCATGCTCGGCCTTGGAGAAGAGTGGGACGAGATTCTCGAGACGATTCGCGCTATCCGCGACGCTCGTGTCGACGTACTGACCGTCGGCCAGTACCTGCGTCCTTCGCTCGACCATCTGCCCATCCTCAAGTACTACACGCCCGCCGAGTTCGGCAAGCTCAAGGAATTCGGCCTCTCGATCGGCTTCGGCCACGTGGAGTCGGGCCCGCTCGTACGCTCGAGCTACCACGCCGACGAGCAAGTGCCGAAGGCCTGAAGGCCTTCGCCACTGCTCGTCGGCGTCGTCATTGCGAGTCGGTTCACGGATCAAGCTCCGTGACTGTAAAGGGAAACCCCACGTCGTCATCGCGAGGAAGCTCGTCGAACGAGGGCAACGAAGCGATCTCTCAAGCTTCGCAGTGGTGGCCCGCGTGGCCGGTCCATCGAGGGTGCGCGCCGCGGCGGGGAGCGCGAAGCCTGGCCCCGGGCCACGTCGGGTGCGTCGGCACTTGTTCTCGAAACGATGGAATCGTGTGCCTCCTTACCCTCCTCGGTTCGCGCGAAGGTCGCTGACGGACTTCGGTGACTCGCGCTCAAGCGCGCAGCCTG
>JAYUUU010000136.1:0-6791 GCA_043754395.1 Vicinamibacteria bacterium | reverse complement strand
AGAATGGGCAGGTGGCCGACCCAGCGGTTCAGAGCCTCGGAGAGCAGGGGGATGTAGATCGGGAAAACAATCTGGCGATCCTCGCGAACCAGATCCCAGTCGGCGAGGTGCAGCATCGTGCGCACCTCCTCCTGGGGAATCCACGCGTCCGCGGGCTGCGCCTGCTTGAGGCCCAGAATCTCGGCGAAGCGCAGCACGGGCTGCCACAGCCTCGAGTAGCTGTAGATGATGATGCGCGTTTTCGAGTGGGATACGAGATGCAAGGCATCGAAGAGGCGCCTCACATCTCCGAGGAACGTGAGCACGTTCACGATGAGGATCACGTCGAACGGTCCGCGCGCCTGGGTGAGGGTTGAAGCCTCGCACGCGTCGCCCTCGAAGAAGTGAAGGTCTTTGTGCCGCTCGCGCGCCGCCGACACCGCCTTGCCCGAGAGGTCGATGCCTACCCCGAACGAAGGTGAGACCGCAGCGAGGAGGTCGCCTGACCCGCAACCGATTTCAAGCACCCTCTGGCCGGGGGCCACCCGGGCTTTCAGAATCCGCGCGAGATAGTCGTAGTAGTAGGAGCGGTTCTCCCGGGCCTTTCCGAGCTGGTCGTGGTGGGATTCGTAGAAGGAGCGAACCTCATCCCGGGCGCTTTTTGCTAGTGGGGAGAGTTCTTGTTGTTCCGATACCACTCGATTGTCCTCTTGAGGCCTTCTTCGAACGAGACGCGCGCCTTGAAACCAAAGGCGGCTTCGGCCCGTGATGTGTCCAGGCACCGGCGGGGCTGGCCGTCGGGCTTGGTGGGGTCGAACCGCAGTTCGCCCTGGAATCCGCTCAGGCGCTGCAGGAGTTCAGCGAGGTCGCGCATGGTGATCTCGAAGCCGGCGCCGAGATTCACAGGATCCGGCGAGTCGTACTTCTCCGCGGCATCCACGATGCCGCGCGCCGCGTCCTCAACGAAAAGAAACTCACGCGAGGCGTTGCCGGTGCCCCAGACCTCGACATGGCCAGCTTTCGCGGCGATTGCGTCCTCGAACTTCTTGATGAGTGCTGGAATCACGTGGGAGACCGAGGGGTCGAAATGATCGAAGGGGCCGTACAGATTCACGGGGAGAACGTAAATCGCGTTCATCCCGAACTGCTGCCGGTAGGCCTGGCCCTGAACAAGGAGGGCCTTCTTCGCGATGCCATAAGGCGCGTTCGTTTCCTCCGGGTAACCCTCCCATAAGTCATCCTCGCGAAACGGCACGCGGGTGAATTTGGGGTAAGCGCAGACCGTGCCCACGGTGACGAACTTGGCGATTCCCTGGATACGAGCTTCTTCTAGAAGCTGCGCGCCCATCATCAGGTTCTCGTAGAAGAATGTGCCCGGGTTCTCCCGATTGGCTCCGATGCCTCCGACTTTGGCGGCGAGATGGATCATGATCTCGGGCCGCGCTTCCTTGAAGAGGGCCTCACAGCCTTCTCGGCGGACCAGGTCGAACTGGCTTTTTCGGGGCACGAAGATGTCGGTGGCGCCGCGCGCGCGCAGTTCCTGGACGACGTGGATCCCAAGAAAACCGGCGCCGCCGGTGACCGTGATTCGAGAGCGTTTGAGGTCCATGCGTAACCCCGGACGATACCCCAGGGCAGGCTAAGCTCCCGACACTTCAGCCGCCCCATTGAGGACACCATGAACAAACTGATGCTCGCCCTTGTCTCGCTCGGCGCCACCGTTACAGCGCAGACCGCCGGCCCGCCGAAACGCCCGATCGCGGAGACCGACGTAACGAAGTTCGTCTGGTCGGCTGATCCCCAGGTCTCCGCCGACGGAAAGCTCGTCGCTTTCACTCGCGTTGACGCGAACGAAAAGAAGGACGAATACGAGACATCGATCTGGGTGGCCGCGACCGACGGGAAAACGCCGCCGCGAAGGTTCACCGCGGGCCCCCGTGACAGCGCTCCCCGCTTCTCGCCCGACGGAACCCTGCTCGCGTTCGTGCGGGTGGCCGACAAGGATGGGAAGCGACAGCCGCCCCAACTCCACCTGATCCCGATGTGGGGGGGCGAGCCGAAGGCGATCACCGATTTGACGAAGGGTGCGGGAGCCGCGACGTTCTCGCCGGACGGCAAGACGATCGTCTTCACGAGCACCACCACCGATGAGGACATCAAGCTCGCGAAGAATCCACCCAAGGAACCGGCGAAAGAGTCGGACATCCGCGTGATCACCCGCGCGGTGTATCGCGCCAACGGCGGCGGCTACAACGACCCCACGCGGCGAGCGCAGATCTACGCGGTAACCCTCTCGGATGGTTCGACAACCGAACCGCGGCGCGTTTCGAACGATGCCTTTGGAGCGGGAGCACCTCTCTTCTCGAAGGATGGCGCTACTTTGTACTACCGCTCCCTGCACGTGAAGGAGACGTATTACGAGGACACTCGAAGCCAGGTCTGGTCGGTGCCTCTTTCGGGTGGAGAGTCGAAACTCGTCTTTGACTTCGAAGGCGGCATGGGCGACTTCGATTTCTCGCCCGATGGCGCTCGCGTCGCTTTCAGCGGCTCCAAGAACATGAAGCCGACCCGTTCGTTCGATCAGTCGGATCTCTTCATTGTCGACGTCGCGAACGGCGCCTTCGGCGCGCCTAAAAATCTGACCGCGGCCTACGACTTCGAGATCGGCGGCGGCGTGGGCGGTGACCAGTCGCCTCCTCGCGGCGGTTCGGCCGGCGGCCTGATCTGGAGCGCTGATGGGAACTCGATCATCGTCAAGGTCGGCGAACAGGGCCGCGCGAACCTCAAGCGGATCGACTCGCAGACCGGTGCGGTCACGCCCCTCACCTCGGGCGACCAGGACATCATGCAGTACTCGGCATCGGTCGACGCGAAGACACTTGTCGCCCTCATCTCGAACACCGTGGTCCTGGGCGATCTCAATACTGTCGACGCGGCGACCGGCAAAGCGACGCGCCTCACCTCGTTCAATGATGAGCTTTTTGCCGGGCTCGACCTCACGCCCGCCGAGGATGTCTGGTACACGAGTTTTGATGGGAAGAAGATCCACACCCTCGTCCAGAAGCCGCCGAAGTTCGACCCGACGAAGAAATACCCGCTGATCCTGAACATCCACGGCGGCCCGCACTCGGCGTACGGCCACACCTTCTTCCATGAGATGCAGTGGATGGCCGCGAAGGGTTACATCGTTCTCTACCCGAATCCGCGCGGCTCAACCACCTACGGCCAGGATTTCGCGAACATCATCCAGCACAACTACCCGGGCGATGACTCGAAGGATCTGCTCCTCGGCGTCGAAGAGATGGTGAAGCGAGGCTGGGCCGATCCGGCACGGCTAGCGGTGACCGGCGGCAGCGGTGGCGGCGTGCTCACCAACTGGATCGTCACCCACGATCAGAGATTCAAGGCCGCGGCTTCGCAGCGCTCGATCGCCGATTGGGCGGGCTTCTGGTACACCGCCGACTTCGTCCTATTCCAGCCGACCTGGTTCAAGGCGGCGCCGTGGCAGGACCCGAGAGACTTTGCGGCGCGTTCCGCGATCACCTTCGTAGGCAATGTAAAGACGCCCCTGATGCTGATCGAAGGCGAAGACGACCTGCGCACCCCGCCCTCCGATGGTGGTGAGCAGATGTTCCGCGCCCTCAAGTTCATGAAGGTCGATACGGTCATGGTCCGTTTCCCGGGAGAGACCCACGAACTCTCCCGCTCCGGCAAGCTGTCCCACCGCGTCGAGCGCCTCCGCCACATCGTCGGCTGGTTCGACAAGTACCTCATGGGAGCCACGAAGCCGGAGTACGAGGTGAAGTGACGGCCGCACGAAGTAAGGCCGTCATTGCGAGGAACTCATTTCGAGAGGGTGACGAAGCAATCCCTGAAACGCGAGACCCAGTCGGCCCGAAGCAGCTCAGCTGACGAGCCGCGACCGTCATTGCGAGTCGGTTCACGGATCAAGCTCCGTTACTGTGGAGAGAAGCCCAACATCGTCATCGCGAGGAGCTCATCGAACGAAGGCGAGCGCGCAGCCTGCCCTCGGGGCACGAAGCGATCTCGCAGACTTGGCAGTTGTGGCCCGCGAGCCCGGGAAACGAGTGGGCTTGCTGCGCCGTGGAGCGCGAAGCCTGGCCCCGGGCCACGTCGGGTGCGTCGGCACTGGGTTCTCGGAACGATGGAATCGTGTGCCTCCTTACCCTCCTCGGTTCGCGCGAAGGTCGCGGAGCGCGCAGCCTGCCCTCGGGGGACGCCCCGCTCGCGTGCGCGACCCTCGATGACCGGCCACGCTCCATCCTCGCCCAAACACACGAACTCTGAAACCGCATGGAATGGGGCGTTCTCGCACGGGTTTCTTCAGCAGGGCCAGGGTCCGTCCAGCGTCGGCCCGAAGCAGCTCACCTGACGAGCGGCGACCGTCATTGCGAGTCGGTCCACGGACTTAGTCCGTGACGTTGGAGAGAAACCCCACATCGTCATCGCGAGGAAGCTCATCGAATGAGGGCGAGCGCGGAGCCTGCCCTCGGGGCACGAAGCGATCTCGGAGACTTGGTAGTGGTGGCCCGCGTGGCCGGCCATCGAGGGTGCGCGCCGCGGCGTGGGCGTCGGGTGCGTCGGCACTGTGTTCTCGAAACGATGGAATCGTGTGCCTCCTTACCCTCCTCGGTTCGGCGAAGGCGCAGACGGACTCCTGCGTGGAGAAGATCCTGCCGAGTGCCGGTTCGAGAACGAGACGATTGGCTGACTCAGCGCCTTGACATCATTTCCACTCTGCTATCAGACTGATGGCATGATCCGCACTCAGATCCAGCTTCCCAATGTGGTCTACGAACGCGCCCGGCGCGTCGCCAAGGCCAAGGAAATGTCTCTCGCCGAGCTGGCCCGCCGGGGGATTGAGACCATCCTCGATCAGTATCCGGCGGCCGAGGCGATTGATCCCGGCTGGAGCACGCCCCTCGTTCGTTCCGGAGGAGTCAAGGTATCTCTCGACCGGCTCAAGGACTACGGCGAGGTGGACTCGGCTGAAAAGCCGCTCAAGAAGAGGCGGAGCAGGACGTGATCTCGTTCGACACGAACATTCTCTTTCCCCTGGTCGTGTCGGATCATCCGCAGCACGGCGCGGTCACCCTGTTCGTTCGATCGCTGGGCGACGACGTTGCGCTCTCTGAGCTAGCACTCGTCGAGCTTTACGGACTGCTCAGGCGGCCCGCGGTGATGACGAAGGCCCTGGACGCGCGCCACGCCGCCGAGGTCTGCACCGAGCTCCGCAAGCATCCGCGGTGGCGGGTTGTTGGATTCCCGGCTGACACCGCGGGGGTCCACCGCGCCCTGTGGGAGCGAGCGGCCGAACCAGGATTTGGCCGGCGCCGAATTTATGACGCTCGCATGGGCCTGTCACTCGTGTCGTCCGGGGTGCGGGACTTCGCCACCGTGAACGTCAGGGATTTTTCCGGCCTTGGGTTCCGTCGCGTCTTCAATCCGCTGACGGACTAGGCAACCGCCCGTATGGAAGCCCTGGCCTTCCGGGACATCGACCGCCAGCGTCTTTCTCCGTCCTTGTGACAGTGTCCAAAGCGGCACATTTGCGCCCGGGAGGAAGGTTCGTCACGCCCTAGCGTCCCTGCAATCCACATTGCGAAAGGGAGACAGGGATGAAACCATCGAGCGAACCCCCCAAGATCGGCGGCCCGGAACCTGTTCTTCCCGGCCGCGTTTGTCTCAGGGACGAGGCCCGCAAGGCCCGGGGTCGATTGCTGCCGACCACCCTCACATTCCTCGCGTTCAGCGTGACGGTGGTCGCGACCGCTTTCCGCGAAGGACCCGCGCGCACGGTTGTGGCCTTCGCCGTTCTCGGCGTCCTCTCGTTTTCGTTGGTGGAGTATTGCGTCCATCGATTCATCCTCCATGGGAGATTTCCCGAAGGCCGCGGCGTACGACATCTCCTCCACACGTCTTTCGATCACCTGCATGTTCAGCATCACGCGCGGCCCTGGGACTCGAATCACAACGGCGGGACCCTCAAGGAGACGCTGATCCCGATTCTCGGCGTCTTCCTGGGGTTCGTGGTCACCACCCCCTTCGCGGCCGGCCCGGTGTTCTGGGCGGCCGTAGCGGCGAGCTACGTGGGCGAGGAATGGATACACCACGCCATCCATTATTGCTCCTTCAAGCATCCCGCGTTCCTGGCCCTGCGTCGCCATCACACAATGCACCACGCGGGGCCGGGCACAGAAACGAACTACGGACTGAGTAGCCCAGTGTGGGATGTACTCCTCGGAACGCGTTTCAAAGCGACCCCTGTCTCGCGGCCCGATGGCCTTGGCCCGCCCATGGCCCGCCTGTAGCATCCGCGGATGGCCGACCCGACCGTTCGCTTGACCCCCGGCAAGCGTGTTCTCTTCCTCACCAAAGATCCCGAAACCGTCCGCAAGCAGCTCCGCGGTGAGCTGAACCTTCAGATGAAAGACCTCAAAGTCGATGATCTGATGGACGACATCAACACCGACGCCATGGCGCCCGCCTGGGCGTGCTTCGACTATCGGCCCGATGCCCAGGCCCGCAGCGCCTACGCGGGAATTACCGTGAATGGCGAGCGTCTTTTCTGGGATGGCGCGCTTTTAGACGGCAACTTTGAGGTGATCGTCTCCGGCAGGCGCAAAGGCGTGGGCTCTTCGCGTGAGCAGGCGGTGCAGGCTGAAAAATACGCGGGCATTCGCATCGCGATCGCGGACGGCTTCGCGCCGATCCATGCGCGGAACAACATCAACTCCGGCGTCCTCATGGCCGGCCACGATGTCCTCGAGAAGCTCCAGGCCGGGGAAGCG
>JAYUUU010000135.1:0-2937 GCA_043754395.1 Vicinamibacteria bacterium | reverse complement strand
GGGGTGTCTCGATCGGCCCCTCGGGAGAAGGTGCGAAAGTCCGGCCGAGCTCGAAGAATTCGATGTTGCGGACACCGTGGCGCTGATTGCGTTCAAGCGCCTCCAGCAGGCCCGGCATCACCAGCGAAGTCCGCAGCGCGTCCTGTTCGACCGAAAGCGGGTTCGCGATCTTTACGACCGGGCCCGCGGACGGGTCGCACTTCGCGGACGAAACGAAGTTGAGCTGGAGCACCTCGCGATAGCCGAGGCCCGGAAGCAGGGCCTTCAAGTGCCTCTCGGTTACCTGCGCCGATGTGAGTCCCGCGGCCCGACGTGAAGGTGGCACGGTGCGCACGATCTTCATGAGGCCGTAGTGACGCGCGACCTCTTCGATGAGGTCCACTTCGCGCGCGCAGTCGCCTCGCCAGGTGGGCACGAGGACCTCCCATGCGCGTCCCGTACCGAGATGCGCGGCTGCCTCGGCGCCGGGCTCGATCACCTCGAAGCCCAGGCGGGTGAGTGTCGTCTTCGAGCGTTCCGGGGGGGCCGCGGCGCCAAGCCGGGCGTCGATGTTGCCGAGGTGCAGGGTCAGCTTGCGGTGCGCTATTTCTCCGCTCCGGGCCTGGACGAGCACAGGACGGGCTGTGGCCATGCCGCCCTTCGTCGCGAGAGCCGCGAAGCGTGCGATGGATACCGGTCCCGCCGCGGGATCGGCGCCGCGTTCGAAGCGATGCGAGGCGTCGGTGTGCATGCCGAGAGCTTTGGCGGTGCGGCGGGTGAGGAGCGCATTCCAGTACGCTGCTTCGAGGGCGACGGTGCGCGTATCGTCGGAGATCTCGGAAGAAGCGCCGCCCATGATCCCGGCGATCGCCAGGCCGCCCTCGGCGTCCGCCACCACTCCCATTTTCGTGCCCAGTGTGCGGTCGACACCGTCGAGCGTCTTCACGATCTCGCCCGAGGTCGCCATCCGCGCCTTGAGCAGGCCGCCGCGGAGCTTCGTGAGATCGAACGCGTGAGTGGGCTGGCCCATCTCCAGCATCACGTAGTTGGAGAGATCGACGATGTTGTTGATGGAGCGCTGGCCCGCGAGTTCCAGGCGATCCTTGAGCCAGGCGGGTGATGGCTCCACCTTCACGTCGAAAACGCGGGCCGAGAAGACCGGGCAGAGTTCCGGCGCTTCGATGGTCACGCGCAGCGACTGATCGGAGGGCGCCCCCGATTCGGGGAAGTCGAGAGGGAGCGGCTTCAGAGGGAGGCCGTAGAACGTCGCGGCTTCTCGGGCGACACCGTACATGTTCATCGCATCGACGCGGTTCGTGGTGATGTCCAGGTCAAGGACGGCCTCTTTGCCCAAGAATTCGATGCCGTCGCAGGCGAGGCCCACGCTGGTCAGGTCGTCTGCGAGCTGCTGCGGGCTGACCGTGAGGTCGACAAAGTCCCTGACCCAGGAAACCGGAATCTTCATGCGAACTGCTCGAGAAAGCGGACGTCGCTCTCGTAGAAGAGACGGATGTCGGAGATGCCGTACTTGATCATCGCGACACGCTCGATTCCGGTGCCGAAGGCGAAACCGCTCACCTTGGTGGGGTCATAGACCACTTTGCCGAGACGCGCGTTCACCGACTCGAAGACGGCGGGGTGAACCATGCCCGATCCGAGAATCTCCACCCAGCCCGTCTGCTTGCAGACGCGGCAGCCGGTCTTGCGGCCCTTGCAGGTGCTGCAGCCCATGTCGACTTCCACCGAAGGCTCGGTGTAAGGGAAGTAGGAAGGCCGGAAGCGGACCGGGTATTCCTTCCCGAAGAGACGATGGATGAAGGTTTCGAGCGTGCCCATGAGGTCGCCGAGCGAGATGCCGTGGTCGACCACGAGCCCCTCGAACTGATGGAACATCGGCGAATGCGTGATGTCGTCGTCGCGGCGGAAGACGCGGCCGGGGCAGAGGATGCGCACGCCCGGCGGATTCTCGTTCGCGAGCATCGACCGGATCTGGCCGGTGGAGGTGTGAGTGCGGAGAAGCCGGGGCGGGGCGCCTTCGAGATAGAACGTGTCCTGCATGTCGCGGGCCGGGTGATCCGCGGGCATGTTCAGGGCCTCGAAGCAGTGGAAGTCGTCGTCGACCTCGGGGCCGTCGAAGATATCGAAGCCCATGCCGATGAAGACGTCCTCTACCTCTTCGCGCACGAGGGTGAGCGGGTGTTTGCTGCCCACGGCCCGCGCGCGGCCGGGAAGCGACACGTCGATCCGCTCGGATGAGAGGCGCGAATCGCGCTGCTTCCGTTCGGCCAGCGCCTCCGCCTCGCCGATCCTGCCTTCGGCGAACTCTTTGAGAGCGTTCAGAGCTTCGCCCGCGTCCTTGCGTGCTTCCGCCGCGAGTTTTCCGAGATCCTTGAAGAGGGCGGTAACCTCGCCCGCTTTGCGCCCGAGGAACTTATCCCGGACGCTCTGAAGCGCCGCGGAGTCTGAGGCGGACGCAAGCTGGGCCTCGAGCCTCTCTCGAAGCTCGTGGGCCCGCTTTTTCAGATCATCAAGTGAGGACAACCGCCCTGATGCGGCTTACGCCTTGGCCGCGGCGGGGGCGACCGGCTTAGGAGTCGGCTGAGCGGGGATATGCGGCTTCACCTGGTCGACGACCTTGGCGAAACCAGCGGCATCGCGCACGGCCATGTCGGCCAGCACCTTGCGGTCGAGGGTCAGCCCCGAGGCCTTGAGGCCCGAGATGAACTTCGAGTAGCTCACTCCGGCGAGGCGGCAGGCCGCGTTGATGCGGACGATCCAGAGGGAGCGGAAGTCGCGCTTCTTCTGCTTGCGGCCTTCGAACGCGTTCTGTCCGGCGCGGATCGAGGCCTCTTTGGCGAAGCGATACAGCTTGCTCTTGCCGAGGAAGAAGCCTTTCGTCAGCTTCAGTACTTTCTTCCGCTTGTTCCGCCGTGCGGAACCACGCTTTACGCGAGGCAT
>JAYUUU010000134.1:0-3674 GCA_043754395.1 Vicinamibacteria bacterium | reverse complement strand
ACGATGCTCTCCATCCGCAGGTTCTCGATGAGGCCGAGGAAGCTGTCCACGCTCCAACGCGCGGCGCGGGTGGTGAGGGGTTTCTCGATCCTCCATTCATCCGCTCCCTCGGATCCCCGGGCGAGTCTGAACGTCTTTCCCTTGTCCGCGGCCTCGAGCCACTGGATGTCGTCTTTCTTCACTCCGAGGAGGCCTCGGTCACGAAGGTCGAACGCGGTTTTAACGAGAGTGTTTTCGAGAGTGCTCGAAACCGTGAACACTCGCGGATTGCCGGGCACCCGCGCGAAAAGGCCGTACGAGGCGGGCACGCTGTCGCCGAGTTCGATCTCGAAAGGTTTGGCCGCCCCTTCGGCGACAACCGAAACCGACACCTTGGGCTCGGTCAGTCCGAAGGCCTTGAAGTCCGTTTCGTTTTCCTTCACCACGTCCTCGGTTTCGAGATTCTGCAAGGCGTCGAGGATGGTAGAGATGGCGGCCTCGTCCGCCGCGGCTTCAAGAGGTGAGACAAGCGCCCACTCCTCGCCGGTTTTCTCCACGTGGATCATTTCCCCGCCGGGCTTCTTGAGGCTCAGGGACTTCACCTTCGTCTTGTCGAGACCGGTGAACACCTTCTCCCGCTTCGGAGCATCTTCACCCGCCTTCGAAGCCTTTGGATCCTTCTTCGTTTCGACGAAGTAGATGTAGCCGAAAAGCCCCGCGGCCAAAAGGGCCGCGGCCAGGGTGCGTCCGAACGAGCTCATGACCGCCGCCGCCACCAGTTCACGATCCCCCACAGGATGAAGAAACCGGGGAGCATCAGGAGCGAGAAAATCTGGAAGTTGCGCGCTTCAGCCGCGGTGAGATCCAGACGATGAACGTCGGGGTCTTTCGGGCGGATCGAGATCAGATCCGAGTCCTGGGCGAGCCACGCGATCATGTTCATGAACAGATCCTGGTTGGCCTGGAAAGTGAGCAGAGAGTTGCTTCCAAAACCCGAGTCGCCCACCGCGATAACCCGGCCTTCCTTCTTGTCGCCCCCGGTGCTCGGCGCGGGGGCTGGTGCTGCGGAGTCGGCCGCGGGCGGGGTCTGGGGTGAGGCGCTCACCGTAACCGCGGCGGCGAGGTTCAAAGGCCCGCGAGTGTCGCGGTCGGAGAACTCGATGGGCTCCTTGAGCGTTGGGTCGGACTCGCCCCAGGATCGCGTCGATGTTTTCGCGAGTTCCTGAACCACCACGCCCAAAGGCAGCGGTGTGATCGGCGTCATGCTGCGCGCCATATCGAAGGCGCTCATCGTTCCCTTGAGATCCTTGTTGACCTCGTGATAGGGGTAGTCGGTGACGATGGGCATGAACGGACCGGTTCCGAAGAGCTGTCCTACGCCCGAAGCGTCCACCACGACGTCAGCGCCGGGCGTGACGCCGAACTCCTTGAAGACACTCTCGTAGTTGGGTGAGGGTGTCTTCTCGACCGGATCGACCATCAGCATCGCTTTGCCGCCGGCCCGGACGAAGGCCTTGATGTAGCCCGCCGCTTCGGGGAGAAGATCCCGCTGCGGTCCCGCCATCACGAGAACGGTGCAGTCTTCCGGGACTTTCTGCTCCTGAAGAAGGACCACCTTCTTGATGTCGTACTGGCTCTTGGTGATCGCCGTCTTGACCCCCGAGTAGCCGTGCTCGGAAGGGTCGTCCACATCGCGTTCGCCCTCTCCGGTGGCGAAGCAGACCGTCTTCTTCACGTTGCGCGTGAGTTTGAGGATCGCGTTCGTGATCTCCTCCTCGCCGTCGGTTGTCACCTTTTCGCGCCGGTCCCCGAGGGCTACCACGATCGTCGGCAGTTGAGCCACGTCCAGGCCGCGCGCCTTGCCGGGCTCTTTCATGGGGTCTATGAACTCGAGCTTCACCCTTGGCGAGGCCGCCTGATATTCCCGCAACAAATCGCGCGAGGTCGCCGCCGCGGCCGCGTTTCGCTGCACGTAGCTCAAGGTGAGATCGCTCTGAAGCCCGCCCAGGAGCTTCTTCGTCTGCTCGGAGAGGGAGAACCGCAGGTCTTTCGAGACGTCGTAGCGCTGCGGATAACGATTCGCCAGCCAGTTCAAGGCGCCGAGAATCCCGGCCACCACCACCACGAACACAACCGTGTTGGACCCGTACTTCATGCGGCGCGCGCCCGCGGCTTTCATCAGGTCGGGAATGCGGGCGAGAAGGCCGAGCACGAACAGCGCGGAGCCACCCCACACCAGCCACTCGGCTTTGATGTTGGGCGGCAGCGCGATGCCTGCGCGCTCGAGCCACACGTTGGCGAAAAGAACGACGAGGCCGAGGATGGCCAGGAAATCTGTCGGTTTCATCAGGCTACTCCCTCCACCGACGGCTCTCGACGGACTGCTGGGTGAGGAACAGACCGAATCCGATGAAGGACAGATAGAAGACGATGTCCTTGGAGTCGAGGACGCCTTTCACCATGTCGTCCATATGAGTCGTGACCCCGAGGTAGGCCAGCACCTTCATCGGGGCGGACGCCATGGGGTTGTCGAGCCACGAGAGCGTCCAGATCGCCAGGAACAGACAGAACGAGAGGATCCCCGCCACGATCTGATTTCTGGTCAGAGTGGAGAGGAAACCGCCCAGCGCGATGAAGCACGACCCCATCAGCAGCAGTGCGAGGGCGCCGGTGAGCACCGGCTTCCATTCGGGCTTCGGCTCGGCGTAGTAGAAGACCACCGCGAAGTTGAGAAGCGACGTGGCGATCATCAGCGCGTACACGCTCACTGCGCCGAAGAACTTCCCGAGCACGATCTGCCAGTCGGTGATCGCGGAAGTGGCGAGCAGCTCCCACGTTCCCTGGCGCTGTTCTTCAGCGAAGAGACGCATGGTCAGCATCGGCGTCACGAAGAGCGCCACCACCGCCATGTTCATCAGCGTCGGCCGGAAGATCCACTCATTGATGTTGGGTTTTGGAGGTCCGCCCGGGCCGCCTCCCGGGCCGAGCGAGGCCTCGAGGAAGTAGGTGAGGGCGAACAGGAAGAACACCGAGAACAGAAGGTTCCAGGTGAAAAGCGCCGCATAGGCGATGGGTGACCCGAAGTAGTGCTTCCACTCCTTGCGCACGATCGCGCCGATGTTGGTGAACGTCGACATCAGTTGGACTCCTTGGTTTCAGCGCTTGCGCCTTGTGGAGGCTCGGTTGGAGGTGGTAAAGGCGGCGGGGGTGATGGCGGTTCGATCGCCGCGATAGGGCTGAAGATCAAGGCCTTGGCCGGAGCCACCTCGGAAAGTGCCACCGTGTCTTTGGTCGTCAGTTCGAGGAAGACGTCCTCGAGGCTCAAAGACACCTGCGACAAAGAGAGGAGATCGATCTGCGCGCCGATGATCGCCCGCGCCGCCGCGGCCCGGATGTCGACGCCATCCTCCGCCTGCAGTTCGAGAATGGTGTTGCCGGAAGAGGTTCCGCGAGGATTCACGGTGACGATGCCAGAGACATCGCGCAATGCGTCGAAAGCGTCGCGGATCTCCGCGCGCACCTCCAGCCGCACCGCACCCTTGCTCGACAGCCGCGCGGTCAGGTGCTCAGGCGTGTCTTCCGCCACCACCTTCCCTTTGCTGATGATCACCACGCGGTTGCAGGTCATCGAGACTTCGGGAAGGATGTGAGTGGAGAGAATGATCGTGTGATCGCCGCCGAGGCTCTTGATCAGG
>JAYUUU010000133.1:0-18308 GCA_043754395.1 Vicinamibacteria bacterium | reverse complement strand
ATCGAGGGCCTCAAGGCCGAGAGGGCGAGGCTTCAAGAGGAGCTGCGTTTGTCTCTTTCGGACGACGCGAAACTCGTGGACGCTCCGCAGGGCGCCATCCTCATTGGCGTGCCCGCCACACTCGTCGAGGCCATTGTTTCAGAGGCCCTGACCGGCCCACTGCGCAATGTCCGGCTGACCCTCAAGGACGTGGTCAAGTTCGAACGAACGGACATCATTCGTGCGAAGACGTTCCTCGGGATGATGACTCTCGGCCACTATGCGCTGAGCGTCAACGTTCAGGAAGTGAACGCGGTGATGAAGCCGCAGACGCCGAAGCTCATTTTCGGAGGGAACCGGATCGCGATCGACCTGCCCGTGAGTGTTGAGTCGGGGGCCGTCAAGGCGAAACTTCTCTTCAAGTGGGATGGACGCAAGCTCGCCGGCGTCGTGTGCGGCGATCTCACCTCTGAACACGATCTGCGCGCTACCGTGCCAAAGGTCGCGGCGAGACTTCACGGCCGCTTCGACGTGGAAGCGCGCGGGGAGAAACTCATCGTGAAGCCGGTGATCGCCCCCATCAGCCTGGCCTTCAGTGTGGAGCCGCAGCAACAGACCTGGGATTTCATCGACAACCTGATCGAAAGCAAGAACGCGGTGTGCGAAGCGGCGTTGCGCAAGGCCTCGGTCGGGCAGAAGGTGAAAGACCTTGTGGCCAAAGGGTTCAAGGCGACGATTCCGAACAACTGGCTTCATCCCATGGCTCTCCCCGCGTCCTTCAGGGACACTGTCGACGTCAAGGGAACGAGTACGGGTCTCGCGATCACTCCGACCGCGGTCGCGATCACGAAGACGCGGATCTGGTACGGAGCCAATCTGGCTCTCCGTCGACAGATCAGCCGAGCGGTTCCTTCAAGCCCTCTCCCCGCTTCGGCCCCGCCCTCTCCCCGCCCCAGCACTCCGGGCCGAGAGTAAAAAAGAACGTCGCTCCTTCGCCGGGGCCTGGCGACTCGGCCCAGATGCGGCCGCCGTGCGCTTCGATGATGCGCATCACCAGGGAGAGACCAACCCCGCTCCCTTCGGCCTTGGGGTCGAGCTTCTCGAAGATGTTGAAGATCCGCTCGCGATAGATGGGGTCGAGCCCCTGGCCGTTGTCCCGGAAGAAGAACACGCGACCCGGGTCCTTCTGGAAACCGATCTCCACCCGCGGCGCCCTTCCCGGAACGACGAACTTCGAAGCATTCTCGAGCAGGTTCTGAAGCACCTCGACGATGCGGCGCCGATCGACTTTGACCCTTGGCAGGTTCTCTCCGATCACCACTTCGACACGTCTTGCACTGAGCTGCCCCGAAACGAGTTCCAGTGCGTCCTGGACCAGATCGGCGAAGGCCGCGTCTTCCGCGGGGTTCACGATCCGGCCCACTCTCGAAAGCTCGAGAAGATCGGCGAGCAGGACCTGCATCTTGTCGGCGGCCGCGGTAATGCGCGAAAGATCGCGCTGAATCTGCTCGGGGGCTCCCGGCCCGAGTGCGGTCGCGATCATTCCCGCGAAGCCGCGAATGGTCACGAGCGGGCTCTTGAGGTCGTGCGAGACGGTGTAGGTGAAGCGTTCGAGCTCGGCGTTCTTTCGCGCGAGGTCGGCGAGAAGCTCGCTGCGCTCCGCTTCCGCGCGGCGCAACCTCGCGGTTTCCTCTCGAAGGGCCGCCTCGTGATTCCTCACGTCCTGCGACATGGTCCGAAGCGCCCTCGCGAGTTCGCCGAGTTCGTCGGCCGACTCTGTCGGAAGGGGATGATCGAGGTTGCCCTGGGCGAAGGCCTTCGCGGCCCGGCTCATCTCCGCGAGGGGCCGGCTCAAGGACCGGGACAAACGGGCGCTCGTGACCGCGCCTAGAACCGCGCTGAAGGCGAAGGCGACCACGAAAAGCGCGAGGAGAGAGGTCCGATGCCCCGCCCACAGATTCGAGGTTTGCTCGTCGATGCGGCGCAGGCCGCTTTGGGAAGGGTCCTCGGCGAAGGTGACCGCGGCGAAACCGGCGAGGGTGCCCCCGGACTGGATCGCGAAACGCACGTGGCGCCTTCCGGTCGCATCGGCCATCAGGAGCGCGCCCGAATCGACGGAGGGCCAGACGCCGTCGAGCCGGTCTCCGAAGCTGAGCTTCGCCACGGTTCCGTCGGTCACCACCTTGTGGTTCACATCGGTAACGAGGAAGTCGCGAACCGGCAGCCAGCGTCGGACCTGCGCTATCTCCTCATCGATGCGTTCCACGTCGAGCCCGAACAGAGGGTTGAACAGCCGCCCCGCGAGGTATTGCGCGGTTCCACGCAGCCGTTCCTCCTCATTCGCATTTTGCACCGTCGAAATGGCGTTCCGGATCTGGGTCTGGAGGACGCTCGCCTGCCGGAACGAGATGAAGCCGGCGCCCGCGAGGGCCAGCGTGATGCTGACCAGGGTGAACGCGGACAGGTAGACCGCGTACCTTCGGCCCAGTCCGATGCGCACCGGATCAGGAAGCGCCCCGCAGGGCGCGCCTCCATTCAGTGAGGCCCGCGTGGTCGGTTGAGGTCAGAGTCTCGAGGCGCGTGATGCCGTCGGCTTTCGCGAGTGCCGCGCGACCCGCACTGTCTCCGTGCAGCGCCATGAGTGTTGTTTCGCACGCCTTTCGCGCGGCCAATGGAAACCCGGGCCGGAACGAAACCACACCGCGGAGCAGCGGCCTCGTCTCGTGGAAGATGCGGAGTCCGTCACGCATCTTCTGAGGAAGCCTCGCCCAGTCGCCCTCGTTGAAGGCGCCGGCGTCGCCTTTTCCGCGCAGGACCCAGACCGCCTGATTGAGTTCGGCCCCCGCCAGGACGTAGAAACAACTCGAGGGGGAAGCGCCCCGCTGCCCGAGTGGCGCCGTCTTGATGCCCTGCCGCGCCAATTCGGCCCTGGGGACCGCAAAGGCCGAGGTGGAACGCTCGGCTTGGAGTACCAGGGTGCGGCCTCGCAGGTCGGCAAGCCTCTTCACCGCTCCGCTCTTGTCCGAAAAGAATACGCTGTGGTACTCGCGCTGATCACGCTTCACGATGGCGAGGCGGGGAACGAGGGAGATCGGACTCTCATGCTGAAGGTCGAGAGTCACAAAGACGGTTTCGGCAACCATGTCGACCCGCCCCTGGCCGATGAGGCGGGAGAGTTCCCGCAGGTCCCTCGCGATCACGAGGGGCGCGACGTCGATCCCTTCTTTGGCGAGCCGCGTCCGCAGCTCGGCGAGGAGATCCGCGTAGACGCGCAACATCCGGTCGGGCTCGTTCGCCTGCTCGGCGATGACGCCGAATCGGAGCATGTCCCCCTTGCCGGCCTTGGCGGCATGCCCCCACCTCGCGGTTCCAAACCAACCCGCGACCGCGGAGGTCTCGATCAGGAACGAGCGCCTTGAGCGAGCCCTGCTCATTCGTTTGACCAAAAACGTCAGGCCGGCGCCTCGGGCGAGGCGGGTTTGGGCGCTGCCCCGGGCGGTCTAGTGCCGAGGGCCTTGGGCGAGCCGCAAAGGAAGCCCTGAATGAATTCGCAGCCGAGGTCTGTGAGGACGGTCCTTTCGGCCTCGGTCTCAACACCCTCCGCCACCAGAGGGATGCCAAAGTCCTTGCACATCGCGTTCATCGAGCGGACCAGCTTCCGCCGATAAGGATCCTGGTCGATCCCCCGGACGATCGCCATGTCGAGCTTGACGATGTCGGGGCGGAGCGCCGCGAAGCTGTTGAGGCCCGCGTATCCAGCGCCCATGTCGTCGACCGCGATCCAGAAGCCGAGGTCGCGCAGAAGCGCCACCTTCTCCTTGAGGTCCTTCACCTGATCGATCGAGTGGCGCTCCGTGACTTCGAGAATGATCTTCGACCCGAGCTGCAAAAGCGGGTTGTGCTGCGAATACAGTTCCTCGTCGTCGAACTCGAGGCTATGGACGTTGATGAAGATCGCCTGATTCACGGGCACATCGATGGTGGCGGCGATCTGGCGCACTCTTCGGCCGAGGGAAATGACGCGGCCGAGCTTCTCCGCCGCCTCCACGAGCATGGTGACGCTGGTGAAGCGAGTGGAGATGGACCGCGCGAGAAGCTCGACGCCGAAGACCACGCTGTCTTTGGCGCCGACGATCGGCTGGGCGGCAAGCCACAGACCGCCCAGGGCGTCCTCGAAAGCGATCTCCATGCTCGCGCGGTCCCCGACGAACTGCGACTTCGGCCGGGTGATCGCGAGCGCCTCTCGGCGCCACCGCGCGAGGCGTCCAAGGCGAACCGCCTGATCCATGGTCTCGACAATTTCCGCGGTGGCCGCGGGTTTGCGGAGGTAGCGCAAAGCGCCGCCTTCCACGGCCTCGATGGCGGTCTCGAGGCTCGGCCGTCCGGTCAGGAGCACCACGGGGATGTCGAGGTCGCGCGCGCGAATCATCCGCAGCATCTCGACTCCGGTGAGCCCGGGCATCGAGATGTCGCTGATCACGGCTTCAGCGCCGCCTGACAACTTCTCGAGCGCTATTTCGCCGGTCTCGGCTTCCTGCACCGTGAATCCGGCCTTGCGCAGAGAGTCGGCCACCACGAAACGAACGTCGTTGTCGTCGTCCACGACGAGGATGGTCCCTCGGTCCCGGACGGTGGGCAACTCCGACATGCGGGGGAGTATATGCGCCGAGTTAACGCATGTGCGGCCCATCGCCGCGAGGGGCGCGGCCGCTTTCGGGCAGAAACACCTCGAAACGCGTGCCCACGCCGGGCTCGGTGTCGACGAGAATGGCGCCGCCCATGCGGGTCACGATCCCGTGGACCACCGACAGGCCGAGGCCCGTACCCTGGCCCACCGGCTTGGTAGTGAAGAAAGGTTCGAACACACGATCGGCGACGCTTTGCGACATGCCTTCGCCGTCGTCTTTCACCCAGAGTCTCACGTGAGGGCCGGGCCGCAGTCCGGGATGGACCAGTTCGCCCGGGGACACGAGGCGCGATTCGATCCCGATCTCGATGGCGCCGCCCTGCTTTAAGACCGCATGCCGAGCGTTGGTGAGAAGGTTCAGAAGCACCTGATGCAACTGGGTAGGGTCGGCGAAGACCGTTCCGGTGGGGCTCGTGGTCTGACGTACTTCGATCTCGGCGGGCAGCGTGCTCCTGAAGAGGGCAAGGGTTTCATCGACAAGGCGGAATGGCTCGACCTCGGACCGGCGCGACTCATCCTGGCGCGAGAACGAGAGGATCTGCTGGACCAGCTCGCGCGCGCGGTGGGCCGCCTCGCTCACCCGGTGGATGTAGGGTGCTGCCGGACTCTCGACGGGCAAGGAGTTCTGAGCGAGCTCGGCGCAGCCCATGATGGCCTGGACGATGTTGTTGAAGTCGTGCGCGATACCACCGGCGAGGGTGCCGAGAGTCTCAAGACGCTGGGACTGTTGCAGCTGGGCCTCGAGCCGCGCCGCCGCTTCCTCGGCGCGGGTTCGTTCCGTGATGTCGCGAGAGTTGATGATCGCGGTGGGCATCCGTTCCCCGCTCCGAGCACTGCCGATCGATTCGAGGATCCGCTCGGAGCCGTCGTTCGCCCGGAACACCATGATGGACGCGACCGGCGTGTCGGGGTTTTTGAAGACCTCGTCGAGCGCTACCCGCACCGCCGCCCGCTTTTCGGGGTCGGTGAGTTCGAACACGCTTCTTCCCGTGAGTTCGGCTCCCGTGTAACCGAGCACCCGCGCGCAGGCCGGACTCGCATAACGGATGCTGCCCTCGCTGGTCAGGATCCAGATCAGGTCGTGGGCGTTCTCGATGAGCGAGCGGAAGTGTTCTTCTCTCGTGCGCAGCGCCTCTTCGGCCCGCCGCCTCTCGACGATGTAGCTCCAGGTGCGCAGCGCCCGGTCCACGATCTCCGGCATGCGCGCGAAGCTCTCTTCGGACTTCACCACGTAGTCGAGGGCGCCCGTCTTCATGGCGTCGACCGCCACTTTCTCATCGCCGTGGCTCGTCATCACGACCACCGCGTAGAAGGCGCGTTCGCGACTTTCCGGAAGGAGCATCAGCCCGTCGCCGTCCGGGAGCCGGATGTCGGTGATCACGAGATCCGGAGGATTGTTTCCTCGAAGTGCTGCTTGCGCCTCGCGCACGGTGCCCACGGCGGTGAGCCGGACTTTGGAGGGGCTTCGTTCGAAGGCGCGACGGATCAGCTCGGAATGGGGTTCGTCATCCTCGACCAGCAGGATGCCCGGCGGCTGAGAGCTCGGTATCGATCCGGTGTCGTGCCCGAGGCGCGGGTCTACAGCGGGGGCGATTGGTTCCAAGTGAACCAGTAGAGACCGAGTTCCTTCATCAGACCCTCGAAGCTCACGAGATCGAGAGGCTTGACGAGGTAGCTGTTGGCGTGGCGAAGGTAGGCCTGGGAAACGTCGGGGTGCGCCGCCGAACTCGTGAGGACTACCACCGGGATGGTCTGGAGGCCGGGTGCCGACTTGATGTCCCCGAGCACGGTCATGCCGTCGACGCGGGGCAGGCGCAGATCCAGCAGGATCAGGTCGGGACGGGGGCTTGTCTCCGCGTCGGTGTAACTGCCGCGGCGGTGAAGGTAGTCAAGCGCCGCCTCACCATTGTTCACGTGGGTGATCCGGCATCGCACGGTCTGGCTCATCAGGTTGCGACGGACGAGCTCCGCATGATCCTCGTCGTCCTCAACAAGGAGGACCTCGATCATTCCGGTCACGGCGGGCGTCAAGGTTTCTCTCGCAACCTCACTTGAAAATCATGCTAGCACACGAAAAAGTGAGGGCCGGATGGAACTTGAGCCGGTTCAGGAGGTCTCGAACAGCCCCTTGAGTGCTAGGTCCGAGAGTCCGGCTCCAAGCGCCACCATGAGCAGGACCCTGGCCTTTTGTCCCACCAGATCGCCGCCCATGACGCAGCCCATCTTCTGGAGCTGAGCGCCTCCTCCCTGGTAGCCGTACAGGGGTGCTACTGAACCTGAGCCGCACCTCGAGGCGATGACCACCGGGATGTTGGCTTTGAGGGCCTCCTCGATCGCGGGCACCGCGAGGGGAGGCACGTTGCCAGCACCAGTCCCTTCGATCACCAGGCCACGCGCTCCACGCTGGAGAGAGGCTCGGAGAAGCGCTCCGTCTGCGCCCGTCGCCATCACGTGCAGGTCCACGCGCGGGTCGATCGAACCCGCACGTACGATGCGACGGCGCACGGCGCTCCGGACGAAGCGCACGCCGCTTCGATCCAGGATCGCCACCGGGCCGATCTCGCTCTTGAAGGCGCCGAGATTCTGAGTGTGCGTTTTCACCGCTTCGCCCGCGGCGAGGATCTGCTCGCCCACCGCGATGAGCACACCGTGTCCGTGCGCATCGCGGTTCGAGGCGGTCTGGACGGCGATGCGGAGGTTCGATGGGCCATCGGATCCCGGTTCTCCGAGCGTTCGCATGGCCCCGCAAAACACCACAGGCTTCGATGTATCGGTGGTGAGGTCGACCAGGAACGCAGTCTCCTCAATGGTGTCGGTACCATGAGTCACGACCACGCCGTCGATCCGCGGGTCGGCGAGATGCGCTTCGATGCGCTGTTTGAGGCTCCACATCCATCTTGGACTCACATGGGGCCCGGGGAGTTGGGCGTAGTCCTCGAGGGTCAGCCGCGCGGCGCGCCGAAGGCCTGGAACGTGGGCGACGATGTCGCGGCCTGAGAGTGCCGGTACCGCGGCGCCGGTCACGGGATCGATCTTCATCGAGATCGTCCCACCCGTGAACATGATGTGAACGCGGGGCTTTTGAACTCGAGCGGCGCGCCGCGTGAGCGACTTCTTCATCACGGCGGCTTGACCTACTGAGTGTTCCAGAGCGGCTTCATGTTGTCGACGTATTTGAAGCCCGTTCCGGTATTGAAGATGACCACGCTGTCGTTGGGCGAGAGGTGTCCCGATGCTTTGAGCTTCATGGCCGCGGTGACGCAGGCGCCGCCTTCGGGTGCTACGAAGAGCCCTTCGGTGCGCGCGATCAGCTTCACTCCCTGGATGATCTCGGCCTCGCTCACCGCGATCGCGGCGCCACGGCTCTCGCGGAGTGCTCGAAGGATGAGGAAGTCCCCGATGGCCTTCGGCACGCGGAGACCGTGGGCATGGGTGGTCGCCCCTTCCCACATCGGCGCCGAGTCTTTGCCTTCCTGGAACGCCTTCACGATGGGGGCGCAACCGTCCGCCTGAACCGCGTACATGCGCGGCCGTTTCGAGCCGATGAACCCCATGGCTTCCATCTCCTCGAAGGCCTTCCACATGCCGATGAGGCCGGTGCCGCCGCCGGTCGGGTACAAGATGGCATCGGGGAGCGTCCAGTTCAGTTGCTCGGCGATCTCGTATCCCATGGTCTTCTTGCCCTCGACCCGATAGGGCTCTTTGAGGGTCGCGCACTCGTACCAGCCGTGCTCTTTGGCGAGGCCCGCGCAGATCCGGCCCGCGTCGGTGATGAGGCCGTCGACGGTTTCGACATGGGCGCCGTAGGAGAGCGTCTCCATCAGAAAGACTTCGGCGATGTCTTTGGGCACGAAGACATGCGCCTTCATGCCACCTCGCGCGGCATATGCCGCGAGCGCACTTCCCGCGTTTCCGGCGGAAGGCAGACACACATCGGTGGCGCCTAATGCTTTCGCCATGGAAACCGCGAGCGAGAGACCACGCGCCTTGAAGGACCCCGTGGGATTGCCGCCTTCTTCCTTGACGAGCGCTTTTGGCAGGCCGATCGCCTTCCCGAGGGAGGGCGTATCGAGGAGCGGCGTCATGCCCTCGCCGAGGCTCAGGCGGTGCTCAGGGCTCTCGACGGGCAGAACTTCGCGGTAGCGCCAAAGCGACTTCTCTCGCAGTTCGAGGTGACCGGGGCGCATATCGAGGGCGGCGGCCTTGAGATCGTAGCGGGCGAAAAGCGGCGCGCCGCAGACGCAGAGGTTCCACACCTTCCCCTTCTCGTAGGTGGCGTCGCACTTCGTACAGGCGAGATGGGTGAAGCTCATTTTCTGGCTTTCGTTGGCCTCACGCGCTTAGACGTGCAGAACCTCGGCTTCCTTCTTTTTGAGCATGTCGTCCACCCGGGCGATGGCGCCATCCGTGGCCTTCTGGGTCTCGGCCTCGGCCTGCTTCTCTTCGTCCTCGGAGATCTCGGAAGCCTTCTTCATCTTCTTGATGTGATCGTTCGCGTCGCGGCGGACATTGCGGATCGAGACCTTGCCCTCTTCGGCCGCCTTGTGCGCGATCTTCACCAGGGCCTTGCGGCGATCCTCGGTGGGCGAGGGGATCGGGATGCGGATGAGTTTGCCGTCGGTCGCGGGGTTCAAGTCGAGGCCCGAAGTGCGTATCGCCTTCTCGATGACCGCCACGAGGTTCGCGTCCCAGGGCTGAATCGTGATGAGCGAAGGATCGGGCACCGCGATGTTGCCGACCTGATTGAGCGGCGTCATGGTCCCGTAGTAGTCGACCTTGATCGAATCGAGCATCGACGCGTTGGCGCGACCCGCGCGCAGGGAAGCAAACTCTTTGCGAACGGTCTCGATCGCACTGTCCATGCGGTGCCGGGCGTTCTCGATGGTTTCTTTCACAGTCGTCATGATTCCGACGGTCTCCTGAATCTGCTGGGGGGTTCGTGGCGTTTCCTGAGACCGGAGCTAATCGGCGACCAGCGTTCCGACGTTCTCACCGGTCAGCACCCGCTTCAAGAAGCCCTTCTTCTTGATGTTGTAGACCACGATGGGCAGCTTGTTCTCCATGGCGAGCGAGATGGCCGTCTTGTCCATGACCTTGAGGCCGCGCTGCAAAACGTCGATGTACTTGATCTCCGAGAACTTCTTCGCCTGGGGAAACTTCAGGGGATCCATGTCGTAGATTCCGTCCACCCGCGTCCCCTTGAGGATGACCTCGGCCTTGATCTCGGTGGCGCGCAGGGCCGCCGCGGTGTCGGTCGAGAAGTAGGGGTTGCCGGTGCCGGCCGCGAAGATGGCGATGCGGCCCTTCTCGATATGGCGGATGGCGCGGCGGCGGATGAAGGGCTCGGCCACCTGGCGCATTTCGATCGCTGAGAGCACGCGCGTCGCGAGTCCGGCTCGTTCCATCGCGTCCTGCAGGGCGAGACCATTGATGACCGTGGCCAGCATGCCCATGTGGTCGGCGGAGACCCGGTCCATCCCATACGCCGCATCCGAGACACCGCGGAAGATATTTCCCCCCCCGACCACGATGCCCATTTCGACGCCGAGGGTGTGCGCCTCACGGATTTCTTCGGCCAGATAGTCGGCGAAGGCGCGGTCGATGCCGAAGGTTTTGGCCCCGAGCAGGGCCTCGCCGGAAAGCTTCAGAAGGACGCGCCGGTAAACCGGTTTCCCGTCCAGCTTGCGGCTGGAATCGCGGGGTTTGGCTCCCGCGGCATGCGACCCGCCTGAAGGCTTCGACGAGGGGCCAAGTCTTGGTTTCGCCATGCCCCAAGGCTACTCGGTCGGGCTGCCCGGTGTCGCGTCACCCACGCGGAAACGCGCGAAGCGGCGGACCAGAATGTTCTCTTTGATGACTGCCACTTTCTCCTGGATCAACTGGCCGACCGTGATCTTCGGATCCCTGACGAACGCCTGTTCGATGAGGCAGTTGGTGGCGTAGAAATCCTTCAGTTTTCCTTCGGCGATCTTGTCGGCCACCGCCTCGGGCTTGCCCGCGGCCACGGCCTGAGCCCGGTAGATTTCCTTCTCCTTGTCGATGATCGCCTGCGGTACTTCTTCCTTGGTCACGTAGTTGGGCGCCGCGGCCGCGATGTGCATCGCGACATCGCGGACCATGGCCTGGAAGTCTTCGTTCTTGGCCACGAAGTCGGTTTCGCAGTTGATCTCGACGAGCACGCCGACCTTGGCGCCGGGGTGGATGTAGTGGCCGATCATGCCTTCGCTCGCGGTGCGGCCCGCGCGCTTCGCGGCGGCGGCGAGGCCCTTCTTGCGAAGCACCTCCTGAGCCTTGTTCATGTCGCCCTGGGCTTCCACGAGCGCGCTCTTGCAATCCATCATTCCGGCGCCGGTCTGCTCGCGGAGGAGTCGGACGGATTCAGCTGTGATGTTCATGGGTCTCCTGCTTGTTGCCTCGCGTTCGGGCCATCAAAAGGCATCCGAGGGGGCGGAATTTTGGAACTAAAGAAAATTGATGCCCCCTGTTGGATCCTCGGGACATTCCCGCGAGGATTCAAAGGGGGCCTTGGCACGACCGACGGTCGAGGTTCCCTTTCGGGACGCTCGACCGCTTCTAGACCGTGGCTTCAGCCGCGGGAGCGGGCGGCGGCGCCACCGCCGCAGCCTGGGCCGCGGCGGTGCGCGCGCGCGCGGTAGCCGCCATCTCGGCCGACTTCGCTTCGCGAAGGCCGCGACCGGCGAGGACGGCGTCCGCCATCTTGCTCGCGAAGAGGCGGATGGAGCGCAGCGCGTCGTCGTTGCCCGGAATCACGTAGTCCACGAAGTCGGGGTTGCAGTTGGTGTCGACGATGCCCACCACGGGGATGCGCAGCTTGCGGGCTTCTGCCACGGCGATCGCCTCGTTCTTCGTGTCGACCACGAAGATGACATCGGGCAGATTCTTCATGTTGCGGATGCCCTTTAAGTTCTTGTCGAGCTTCACCTGCTCCTTGGCGAGGCCGTTGAACTCCTTCTTGGTGAGGCGGTCCTGACGGCCTTCGGCGAGCATCATCTCGATCTGCTTGAGGCGATCGATGCTCTTCTTCACCGTGGTGAAGTTGGTGAGGAGGCCGCCGAGCCAGCGCTCGTTCACGAAAGGCATGGAGCAACGAACCGCCTCTTCCGCGACCACGTCCTGAGCCTGACGCTTGGTGCCGACGAAGAGAACCACGCCGCCCGAGACGGCCACGTCGTGAACGTAACGGAGCGCCTCGCCGAACATCGCCTGGGTCTTCTGGAGATCGACGATGTAGATGCCGTTGCGCTCGCCGAAGATGTATTCGCGCATCTTCGGATCCCAGCGTCGGGTCTGATGGCCGAAGTGGACGCCGGCTTCGAGCAGGTCCTTGATGTCCACCATAGAAGTAGACGGGATGGCGATCTGGGGGACGGACGGGGTTGTTTCCATATGAGTCTTTCTAGCGCTTCGAGAACTGGAATCGGGCGCGGGCGCCCTTCTGGCCGTACTTCTTGCGTTCCTTGATGCGCGAATCGCGCGTCAGGAGGCCTTCCTTGCGGAGGCGGGCTCGGAACTCCTCGTTGAGGTCGAGAAGGGCGCGGGCGATGCCATGACGGATGGCGCCGGCGCGGGCGGCGACACCGCCGCCATTGACGGTGGCGATGACGTCGAACTTCTCGAGGGTCTCGGTGGCCACAAACGGCTGGCGCACGATCATTTTGAGGGTCTCGTGACCGCCGAAGAACTCATCGAGGCTCTGGTCGTTGAGCGAGAACGCACCCTTGCCGGGGCGGAGGTGAACGCGGGCGACGGCGGTTTTGCGCTTGCCGGTGCCGAGATTTTCAGTGATTGCAGTTGCCAAGATGGTTCTCTATTGAATCTTCGTTTTACTTCGAGAGGGTCCCGGGGGACTTCAGACTGATGGTGGTAGGGCGCTGCGCGGCATGACGGTGCGCGCTGCCCGCGTAGACCTTGAGTTTGGTGTACATCGCGTTGCCGAGTTTGGTCTTCGGGAGCATGCCCTTGATGGCTTCTTCGACCGCCTTGATCGGACGCTTCGCGAGCAGGTCCTTGGCCGGGGTCTCGGTGAGACCGCCCATGAACCCTGAGTGACGGCGATAGAGCTTTCCTTCGAGCTTGCGGCCGGTGAAGGCGACCTTGGCGGCGTTCACGATGATCACGTGATCGCCGGTGTCGAGGAACGTCGTGTAGGTCGGCTTGTGCTTGCCCGTGAGCCGGCGCGCGGCTTCGCTCGCCAGGCGGCCGATGACGACGTTCTCAGCGTCCATCAGGAACCATTCACGTTTGATGTCTTTTGCGGAAGGGACGAAAGTCGCCATTTCAGTAGTTCTTCGGGTCTTTTGGGGTTCTAGAAGGGTTGTTTTTGGAAAAGTCGGGGGGAAACGTCTAGCCGCGTTCGGAGCGCTTAGCCAAGGCTCGCGCGGGAACTTGCAACTTTAGGTGAGGGGTCTTGAGGTTGTCAAACCGGGAGAGGGGAAAGCTCGAGGCCTCGAGCACTCATCCGGTCCTTATAGCGGCGCAGGGTCAGTTCGACGTCGACCACGAGCATTTCCGTGGTGCTTTCGAGCTGATCGAGGACGCGGTGCTGCTGAGTGAAGTCGGGCTTGTCCACCTCGGCGGAGTCGGCGAGCATCTCGAGGCGGGCGCCCCACTCCATAAGGCCCTGGAGGCTGGCTTCGGAGTGGGTGTCGAGGTGGCTGGGCTCGGTCTTGCCGAGGTCGAGGCCACGCATGAACGCGCCGATTTCACGGCGTCTTGCGCGGGCTCGCTCGACCAGACTCGCGAACGTTCGCTTGGTGGGGATTACTCGGTTCGGGGGAGCGGCTTCGATCGCGCCGCGGAAGCGCTCTTCCGCGATGCGGGCGAGTTCGAGCAGTTCGCGCTCGGACGGGTTCGGCTGGAGCCTCTCGGACTTGGCCCGGATCTCCGCGGCGGCCACGTCGAGGGACTCGCGGACGCACGCGACGGCGCCGCGGAAGAGGTACTGGATCTCTTCGCGGGACTTGAAGCCGTCGGGGAGGAAGACCGTTCCGGCTACAAACTGAGGGCCGCGGGTGGGCTTGGGGGCCTTCACCTTGCGGCCCGGCTTCTCGGGCTTGAGCTTGCCCTTGGGAGCGACGAGAAGGTTCAATCCCTTGCCTTTGGTACCGGGAACGTCGCCCGCGGGCGCCTCAACGCCCTCTTTCATCTGGCGCTTGAGGGCAAGGCGCGCTTCCTTGGCGAGGGCCTTGGCCGCGATCTTCTCCTCGAGGCGCGTCTTGACCTTTTCCGCCTTCAGCAGTTTCTTTTGTGCTTTCTCCGCGGCCTTGGCGGCGGCGCGGGCGAGAGCGCGCTCGGCTGCGCTTGGCTTCGCGACCTTGATGGGCTTGGCGGCTTTGGCACTCTTCGCGGGCGCCTTCTTGTCTTGAACCTTGGCCTTGGAAGCGGCGGCCTTCGCGGGCTTGGTGCGACGCGCGGCTGCCTTGGGAGCGGAGGGCTTCTTGGTCGCTTTGGGTTTTGTCTTGTTGGCCATGGGCGGTTGCGCCTTTTTCAAAAGGATCAGGGGAGGAAGGACTTCGGGTTGTTGAGCTTCGCGGGCAGGTAGGTGTCCATCACGTAGTTCAGCGAGTGAGCGGCGAAGGCCTGTTGCTCCGCGCGCTTGCCCATTTTCAGGAGCAGTTCGAACGCCTTCGCCCATTCCGGATAGTGCTGGAAGAAAGGATCGTTCTTGAGCGCATCCTTCGCGCGTTTGATGTCGACATCCTTGAGAGGATGTGTCGGCAGGTCGTAGTCGATGATGTCTTGCGGGGTAACGCCCAGGAACTTGGCCTGGGGAACGCAGAAGAACTCGTTCAGGTGAGCGTTGTTGCCGGAGCCGACCTTGAGGGTGCGGTAGATGTTCGCGATTCCGTAGGGGTCGCAGTCGACGAAGACGTAGACCGGGATCTTCTTGTCGTCCGCGAGACGCCTGACGAAGCGCCGGACCGACCGCGTGGGGACGCCCGCCATCGACACGAGGATGCAGTCCGACTTTTCCCAGAAGCGATGACGGTTGAGCCTCTCGAAAATGCCGCCCGTCTCGATGCAAAGGATGAACTTCGCCTTCGTCTTGAACTTAAGGTGCTCGACATCGGAGGGAATTCCGTAGGCCCCCGAACCGAACTTCGTGCAGTCGATGTCGATGGTCGCGTCCGAGCCGATTTCGGCGCGATCCACCACCACGAGTTCTCCGGCTACGAGGCCGCCGTGCTCATCCGGGGTGAAGCAGAGCTGTTCCTTGTTGACGCCGAAGAGACCCTCGATGTCGTCGAGGATGGCGTCCGATTCGGGCTGCTCGTCGCAGCGCGCGTCGGCCCAGGCCTTCGTCTGATAGTAGGCGTCGCGTTTGCTCGCCCGTTCGTCGGTCTCGATCATCCGCTTCGACAACGCGATCATCCGCATGGTCTGGGCGAAACTCTTCACCGTCGATACCGCGAGGGTCCGCTCTTTCTTCTTGCCCAGCATCTCGAAGTGGCCCTTCTTGGCCGAATAGCGGACGTTCGAGAGGTTGCGCAGGGGGAACTTCATCTCGGGCTTCTTGAGACCATTGATCCTGGTCTCGACTTCCCGGGCAGTGCCTACGATTTTGGAGAGGACGGGCGAGGCAGCCTCGCCGGATTTAGCCATGCTTTGTAAGCTCAAGTACCTTGAAAAGAAAATCCCCGCGTCACGCGGGGATTCGTCTGCGATGAGACTAAAGGTCGCGGACCGGCTTCGGCCCGTGAGCTTAACACGCCGGCCGGCGTCGGCCCGGTTTGGGGGACCGGCGCGGTTTCAGGCTGAAATGACGGAGTAGGGGTACCCCTCTTCACTCCGGGGGTCGCGTCGCATCTTCTTCAGGAACTCGTTCCGCTCTGATTCGATGCGGTCGGAGATCCTTCGCCTGGTTTCAGCGCCTGAAGCCGGGGCGACGAGGATGCCGATGGCCGCGCCAATTGCACCCCCGGCAATCGCGAGTCCGGCGTATTTGAGTGTCTTGTCGAGTGTCATGATCGCGATCGGCCCCTTTCACTTGGCCACTGGTCCGTCCTGCAGGTAATCGACGAGCATGGAGCGTGCCAGGTTTCCTGCCCTTGTGATAAGTCTCATGTTTCGTGCCATCCACACCGTTTGTGGCCTCGAATAGTGGCATGTGGGCATGACGCCACGATGACCGCCTCGTTTTGACTCCCGAAAGGCACGACCAAAAGCGATTCATCTATCCGGAGTTCGGATTCAACGCGTTGAAGCCGCTTGTCTTCCGGGAGTTGGAAGCGGCACGACCATTCGGGCCAACCAGCCTCAGCCGCTTCAGCGGTTAAGATCCGGCTATGGCTCAGGAATCAGGCCGGACGTTCATCGACGCCGACACCTCGATCGAGGGGAAGATCATCGGCAAAGACGCCACCATCGCCGGAACATTCAAGGGTGAGGTGCAGTTGAGCGGCACTCTTGTTCTCTCCGCCTCGGCCATCGTCGATGCGACAGTGAAGGCCGAAATGGCCGAGATAGGCGGGGCCTTTTCGGGGAAGATCGCCGCGCGCAAGGTGGTGGTCCTCGAGACCGGGAAGGTCGCCGGAACCATCGACGCGGGCCAGCTGGTGGTTCGCGAAGGCGCCGTCCTCAACGGGCCCGTGGTTGCGGGAAAGTCGCTGGCTGGAACCGCGACGGTGGCCCCGACTCCGGCGCCTCCGCCACCGGCGCCCGCCCCGAAGCCTTGAGGCTGAGCGAACTCGCAAAACAACTCGGCGGCGAGGTGCGCGGGGATCAGACCGTCGAGGTCCTCAAAGTGGCGCCTCTGGAATGCGCCACGCCGGGTTCAATCTCTTTCCTCTCGCACGCGAAGTATCGCCCTCTCCTCGCCTCGTGCCGCGCCACTGTTCTTATCGTCAGCGACCCTTCGCTCGTAACAGATGCAGGGGCGCCGGCCTTCGCGGCGCTGCTGGTGGTGAAGGATGCCTACCTCGCCCATGCCCGGGCCGCCGCCATCTTGCATCCGCTGACCCCGGAACTGCCCGGCGTCCATCCAACCGCGGTGGTCCACCCGACCGCGCGCATTGATGACACCGCGCATGTAGGCGCTTTCGTTTCGATCGCTCCGGGCGCTTCGATCGGCGCGCGCGCGATCCTGCATCCTCATGTCGTCATCTATCGCGACGCCGTGGTGGGCGAGGAGAGCACTCTTCATTCTGGTGTCTCGGTCCGTGAGGGATGCCGCATCGGCCGCCGCGTGATTGTTCACAACAACGCGGTCATCGGCGCGGACGGGTTCGGTTTCGCCCGTGACGCCGATGGAAAGTACGTGAAGATTCCGCAGGTGGGCATCGTCGAGATCGAGGATGATGTCGAGATCGGCGCCCTCACTGCGGTGGATCGGGCCTCGATGGGTGTGACGAGAATCAAACGCGGCACGAAGCTCGACAACCTGGTTCAGATCGGCCACAGTGTGGAGATCGGCGAAGACGGCGTTCTCTGTGCGCAGGTGGGTGTGGCGGGAAGTACCAAAGTGGGCGACCGCGTCATCCTGGCCGGACAGGTGGGTGTCGCCGACCACGTGACGCTCGGCGACGACGTCATTGCCACCGCCCAGTCCGGCCTCCATGGCGAAGTGCCCTCGAAGTCCCGGATGGCGGGAAGCCCCGCCTATGACGCCCGCACCTGGCTCAAGGTGAGCGGGGGCCTCAAGCAGCTTCCCGACCTCATCAAGCGAGTGCGCGAACTCGAGTCGCACCTCGAAGCGATGACACGGCCTCCCAAAGACGAGACGAAGTGAGCGCGCGGCCAGTCTCGGCGGTGGCTGATCGGGTCTGCCCCTTGCTCAAACGCGAATCGCTCGGCGGCTCATACGTTCTCCTGACCTTCGAGCACCCCGAAGTCGCCCGGGCGCAGGCTGGTCAGTTCGCGATGATTCAACCCGAGGCCGAGACGGACCTCATTCTGCGCCGGCCCTTCTCGATCATGGATACCGATCCTGAAGCCGGTCACTTCACCGTGTTTCTGAAGGCGGTCGGGCCGGGATCGAAAGCGGTGTTCGATCTCCGCGAAGGCCAGGGCGCGCGCGTCCTCGGTCCCCTTGGCCACGGATTCACGCCGCCCTCTCCCGGAGAGCGCGCGCATCTGGTGGGCGGTGGCTATGGGGTTGCCCCTTTCGCCCTTTTCTCTCGGAGTCTCAAGGGGGCTTTCGGTCCCTTCCACCTCTTCTATGGAGGCCGGAGTGCTGCCGAGTTGCCTCTTGTGGCCGAACTCGAACGCCGGGGAATCACTCTCACGCTCGCAACCGACGACGGATCGCGCGGCGAGAAGGGTCGGGTTACGGCTCCTCTTGTAAAGGCGCTCGACCGCGATCGTGGCCCCGCGCGCCTGTACGCCTGCGGCCCCGAGGCGATGATGTTCGCGGTGGCGAAGATCGCCGAAGAACGCGGCCTTCCCTGCGAGGTCAGCCTGGATCCGTGGATGGGGTGCGGGGTCGGAACCTGCCTGGGCTGCGTCGTGAAGATCCAGGAACCGGACGAAACCAAACCGAAGAATCGACCCGCCTGCACCGAAGGTCCGGTGTTCGATTCCAAACGCGTGGTGTGGCCCCATTGACGATGACCGGTCCTCTTTCGCTCGGGGTCGAGATCGGCTCGCTGAAGCTGAAGAACCCTCTGCTCGCTGCCTCAGGCAC
>JAYUUU010000132.1:0-7813 GCA_043754395.1 Vicinamibacteria bacterium | reverse complement strand
GTCCAGGTGACGTCGAGCGTGACTTCGCTCTACCGGTGGAAGGGGGCGATTGAAACCAGCGCCGAAAAGCTCCTTCTCATCAAGACCCGCCAGGAGCTTTTCGGGAAGGTGGAAGCGGCTATTCGCTCACGTCATCCTTATGACGTGCCCGAGATCATCGCCCTGCCCGTGAGTGCGGGCCACGCGCCTTATCTCGAATGGATCGCCGCGGAAACGACGCCGTCCTGACTCCATGTTTCCAAGGCGCGTTACTTCCCCGAAAGATAGTTCGGAGGAATGAACTCGGGCGCTACGGGATAGGCGAAGCTGCGGTAGTCCTTGAAGTCCGGTCGGCCCGCCTCTTCCCAAGCCTGGTACCAGAGGGCTGCGAGCACCTCGGCTGCGGTGGCGAGGCGTTCGACGTGAAGCGCGTGAAACTTGAAGCGCAGCTCGTCCGCCGGTCGCCGTTCGGCGGAGAGGCGCTTGCCGTCTGGTCCGACGCCGCTTTGCTTCAGTACTGCGAAGCGGAGGTCGAGCTCGTTCGCGGCGCCGAGTCGAGAGTGAGAGTCGAGTGCCAGAGCGAAGGTCAGGGCCACGGGGTCGCGGGAAAGGGCGCTTCGATCTGAGGCTGGAAGCTGCTTCAGCACGCGATCGAGGCCGCGGCCGGTGAGGGCCTCATCGAAGACCTCCTGATCGAGGGCCAGGCGGTAGCTGGCGACCATGGCGCTTTCGAAGTATCCGTGAATGCCGCCCTGACCGGTTTCCCAGCCATCGTAATTGCGCGTCGAGTGGAACGGGTTTCCCATGTCCCCGACGAAATGGCTCATAACTCCGGCACTCACAAAGGCCCGGTCGACTGCGGCTGAATCGATCTTCGCGCCGGAGGTGGCGGCCTTCAGATTCTCCACGGTCATGCGGAAGAGTTGTTCGGTGCGCCACGGCGCGGTGCCGGCGCTGCTCTCGTCCGGGCTTTTGCCGTCCTTCCCCGAACACACGTAACCCTTTGGAGGATTGGCGCACATCTCATTCATTCGCGCGAGGGCCGCCGTGGGCGTCTTCGGGATCGTCGCGAAGGTGACTTCAGGCGAAACGTATTCGAGATCCAGGAAGTGGGTCGGCGCATTCACGTTCTCGATCGCCTCGCCCTGGTTGCGCCAGACGATATCGGGCACGTTCGAGAGGTGCCCCAGCATGAATTCCTTGCGGCCGAACTGTGTGGCAAGGGGCGTTCCCTTGGCGGTCTTCGCGATGAGGAGCCGAACCGCTACCCGGGTGACGATGTCGTGTCCGCGCTCGCCCCACGCCAAGGCCGGCCGCGGGGACGATAGTCCAAGCGCCAGGAGTCCCAGAGCAAGGACGAGAGAGACGAAGGGCTTCAGTTTCTTCAGCATGGGGGTCTCCAGAAACGCGAGGGAGCGAATCTTAGGCGTTTCGAATGGTTCTGATGGTGAGGCCAACCAGCACGACGAGGGCGAGAAGAATCGCGCCCCAGACGAGCGCGCTTCGCGGCAGGCCAAAAACACTCGACCAGAGGGAGGTCGCCGCGTGTTCGTTGGGAGAGAGGGGCCCTGGTGAAGCCGCGATCACCGAGTAGGCGAGAAGCTCGCGGCGCAGGCCGGCGATGTCGTAACGCGGCGGCTCGGCCGAACGGTTCCCGAGGAGGAGGCGGAGCTTGCCGGGCGCGGCCTTGAAAACCACGCGGGGCACGCGGACCAGTGCCCTGGCCCTGTTGATCTCGAGGGGCGCGTTGTCTCCGTCATCGACCTCGAGGGTCAAAGTCTCGAGCGGGGCCGAAGCCCCGACCGTGATCCCGTCGGAGGAAGGCGGCCTCCGGGCAAGAGTGATGGAGAAGGGAATCTCTCTCGCTGATCGGTTATGGGAGTGGAGAAGCCGAGCGGGTCTCTCGAAGAATGCCTCTTTCACATCGAGCTCGAGGAGGTAGATCCGCGGCGCGTCTTCAGCTCCCCTGCTTTCGGGCACCATGGAGAAGAGGCTTCGTTTGGGCGTCGAGGGCGCCTCACGCCGAACCATCATCGGAATACGATCGGTTGCGAAGTCATTGTCGATGAGGAAGGGCACCTGGAAGTTCGCCTCATTCACCACACGGAGGTCAGCGAGGTCGGGTCGAAGTGTCCCCAGGTCGGAAGCACGCAGAGTGAGCGCATATACATCCTCTTCAAGAATTGGCGCGAGGAGCCGCTCGTGCCGCCAGGAGCGTGGATCGAGGGCGGCGCCGAGAGTCGCCCCGAAACGAAGAGGCGGCTCGCGGCGGAAAGCTTCGTTCGTCAGTTCTGCGCCCAGGCTCGCTGGTTTGAGTGCCAGTGCCTGAAGCAGTCTTGGGCGCAACGCCTCGAGGTCGTAAGACGGCGCGCGCGTGGTCTCATTCCCGTAATAGAGAGTGAGAGTCTTGGTAGTGGCCGGGAACAGAAGGCGGACCCGCGCGCCGCGCAGGCGCACCCTGAGGGTGCTAAGGGGAGGGCTCGAGGCGTTGTCGATTTCGAGGTGCAAGGTCCCGCCGCTTCCGTTCCGCGCCGCGAAACGCACGGATTCGCCGGCGACGAATGCGTCTTTCGACCGCAACCGGAAAACCGTTCCTTCGCCCAGCACCACCCGCGGTTGTCTTGATCCGTCCTCAAACTCCTCGACCAGGCGCACCCGCCTCGAAAACGCGGGCTCGTCGCTCGAGATCTCCACCTCGTCGAACGGAAGGAGCGAGGAGGCGGTTAGGCGATAACGAATCGTGCCGGGGCGAGAAGCCACCGGCTCATCTGCAACAACCGCGGGCGCGCCCATCGACCAGGCGTCGCCTTTCATGCGTCGGCGAAGCGTGACCGACGCACCGGTGAGTTCCAACATGGGTGAGCTGGAAGCGCTCCTCGCGGTGAGACGCAGATAGCGCGCGGTCAAAGGATCGTCGAACTGAATGGCGGTTCGGCGCACCCGCTCGCCGTTCCAGGTCTGATCGAACACAGAGGCGTCCGCGCGCACGACGCCGTAGGCACTTCCATCGACTGAAGTTTCAACCCGGACATGCCATGCGAATGCCGTATCGGGGACGTCGACATGAATTTCGGTGAAGGTCCGGGCCGTTCCTAGATCGATGGTCCACTGACTGCGCACCGGAGACTCGATACTCGCCGCCTCTTTCTCTCGACGGACGTCGCGGATCTCCGCCCGCCAGGTGGCGAAGCCTTCGCGCTCGCTCGTCCAGTCGAGGAGATACGGGGTTTCGCGGCCGTCTTCATCGACAAGCCGCAGGTCTCTTCCGCCCGGCCCCGCGTTCGTGGACAACTCCGGAGGCAGAGCGAGAGTCGCGATCGACCCCTGGCCGGTGGTTGTCAAGGTCCTTTTGTATCGCCACGCCGAGCGCTCCACGTCGGTCGGAGTCTCCGCGGCGAGGAGAAGGATGGCTGCGAGTGCGGCGATCACCTGAGCGCTCCGCTCACGCGTTCTTCTTGAAGACGAAGCGCTGGTAGAAGAGCGAGACGAGGATGAGACCCACCGCGAGCCCGAGGAAGGAGAAGACACGGAAGATGCCGCCAAGCTCGGAGAGGTCGTACAGGAAGACCTTCGCCACCGTCAGCATCAGGAAGGCGAGGGAGAGGTACCGCAAGGGCTTCAAGTCCTTGGCGACACCCGCCACCAGCAGCACGACCGCGTAAGCACCCCATCCCGCGGAGAGAGCAAGCTTTACCGAGTAACCGCTGTGCCCGGACAACGCGATGTAGGGCCCCGTCGAGAAGTAGTCCAGGATCTCCAGGTTCACGAGCCAGAAGCCGAGGAGCAGGCCGTTCAGGGCAATGGCGTCGGCGAGGCGGGTGATGAAATCGTCGGCGGAGGCGCGGCGCAACAGGTATTGCCCCACCAGGCAGCAGGTGGTGGCGATGCCGTAAGTGTAGAGGATCCAGTTGAGCAGAGGCAGGCCTCGCTCCTGGTACTGAAGGATCTCGGGATTGAAGAGAAGCCGGATGCCCACGAGGGCGAACAGGATTCCCGCGAAAATGGGCAGGCCCCGATGGGGAAGGCGGCCGAACAGCCAGCAAAGCGCCATGGCCTCGATCGCCCAGCCGAGGGTGATCCACTGCCGGTCGAGTTGAAGCGGGATGGCGAGGGCGATGAACCACAACGCCACCGCGGCGAAGAGGGCGAGGTAGCGCAGGCGCAATTTCGCGGCGAGCTCGTCTCCTTGAACCGGCTGGAAGCGGCTGGATACGACGCGCAGCGCGGCGACCGACACCGCGGCCATCGCCACGGGCAGGAGTCCTTGCGCCGTGTCGCCTAGGGCCTCTTTATAGAGGTTGTAGAGAGGCAGGAAGAAGACCACACCGGCGGAGGCGGAAGTGAGCCAGGGCAGCCACGCCTCTCGCCAGCGGGCGAACGGCACCACCATCGGCAGGGCGAGGAAGTAGAGATAGAAGATCAGGGTGAACGCGAACACCATGCCGTGCTGATGTGGCTTGAGGTACGCGATCTGCCAGATCATCATGTGGAGCGCGCTCGCTCCAAGTAGTGCCGGGAGGCCGATGGTCCAGTTCGAACGGAGGACCGAGCCCGTGACCACGAGCACCTGGGCGCCGAGAGCCATGAACAGCGGCCATCCGGATGCGGCCATGCGCGATTCGACCAGTGCGAGGAACAGGCCGAAGATCGCGATCCAGCACGAGAGCCGAACCGCGACTTCGGCTTCGCCGTCGGGCGTTTCTCCCGTGACCCGAGCCGCGAAGAAAGAGAGGAGGAGAGAAAGCAGGATCGGCACGGCGAGGTATCCCACCAGCGACGTTTCGCTCACCGCATTCATGAACCAGAGTTGAACGAGGCAGCCGAGCACCAGCGTTCCCACCGCCAGAGCACTGGTGAGCCGCGACTCGAGCCGAGCGCGTTCGATCATCAGGAGGGCGAGGGCGGTGGCGATCAGAAGGAAAGCGCCCGCGGGATCGCCCCGATCGTGACCGACGAGGGCGAAGCCGAAGAGGGCAAGACCGGCCCACGCGGTATGACCCGCGATGTCGATGGTGCGCAGAGCCGCCTGGTCCAGACTTCCGAAACGAAGCGCCACCCGCCGCGCCAGGCCGAAAACCACGGTGAGCGCGACCGCGGCCAGACTGGATCCCATCACCGAAGCCCCTCGAGCGGGCTCGAGGCCCTGGGCCGCCCAGAGGGCGAGCGTGAGTGAGGTGGCGACGGCGGCACTGAGAAGCAGGCCCACGCGACCGCGCAGAACTGCGATCGCGAGGATCGCGAGGTCGAGAAGCGCCACCATTCCGAAGAGAAGCGGCCACTGTTCCACATACTCGGGCGACCCCGCCACCACCAGCATGAAGAGGAACGGGACCACGCCGCCAAGAGCGCCCGTGCGCAGAACGCGCGCGTTGTCCTCCTCCTTAGCCGCCATCGGCACGATGAGATAGACGATGCCGAAGACGAAGAACGACACCAGACCCACAAGAAGATTGCCCGGCGACATGAACTTCGAGTACCAGCCGATCTGGATCAGCAGGGTCCCGACGAGGCCGAGCTCAAAAAGGCCATGCCACTTGCGCTTGATGCCCACCGCCAGGAGGCCGAGGTTCAGCAGGAGGATGTAGGAGAAAAGACCGATCGGCCGGTCTTCGCCGGTGGAGAGGGCGACCGGAGTCGCGAAGCCTCCAAGCAGGCCGAGGACCGCGGTAGGGAAGGCGTCGTAGCGCACCGCGAGGACGCAGGCCGTCACGGTCACGAACACCATGCCGGTGAAGGCCATGGAGAGCGAGATGAGTTCGTAACGGGTGTGGCCCGCGAAGAACGCTATATAGAGGATGGCGATGCCAGCACCCGAGAGCGGGTTCGCGGTGCGTTCGTAGCCTTTGCGCAAACCGATCTCCGCCGCGACGAGTGAGCCGATGCCCGCGAACAGCATCATCGCGAACCGGAACTCGGGGGTGACGAGGCCCTGCTCCACCGTCCATCGCGCGAAGAAGATCGCCGACGTGATGAGCGCGATGCCGCCTACCCAGGCAGCGCCTTTGACTCCGAGCAGACTCTCCCAATCGATCGGCGGCGAAGGCGGTTCGGGCGGGGCTGTCGGGCGGGTGTTGGGTATCGGCGTCGGCGGTGCGGGGGCTGCCGGTCGCGGAGGGGCAGGCGGGGCCGAGGCGGGCCCGGGCTTCAGTTCGATCTTCGGTTCTGGCCTCGGTTCGGGCCTCGGGTCGATTTCGGATGCCGCCGGGGTAGTTACAGCCTTCGCCGCGGCGGCCGCGATTTCAGGATCCGCTGGCCTGGGGCTTGCGGCCGCCTGCTTGCGCAACTGCTCGACAAGGCGCTGGAGCAGGGCGAGCTGCGCGTTGGCATCGGCGCGATCGCTCTCGAGCCGATGGATCCGATCGGACATCGCGCTCCCATTCATCAGGGCGAACACAGCAACCGCGAGAGCCAGCAGGCCAAGGAACATGGATGAATACCTGAGCGTCTTTGGCGCAGAGCCTACACGTTTGTGAAACCGGTCGATCGCGAAGGGCGAGGCGCCGCGATTTTGTTCAGCGGATGTAAATCCTCGAACCCGCCCGAGTCTTCGGCCTGCCGCATTCGTCAGAATCTCAGCATGCCCAAGATTCCTAGAGCCCCTGCCGTATTCGCCCTCCTTCTTCCCGTGGTCTTGCTGGCGCAATCCGGCGCCCCTCCCCTCGCCCTGCCCGAGACGCCGGTCGGGAAGGCGGTGAAGCTCTTCGTTGAAGCGCTCAACTCGCGTTCGCAGGCGGCGCTCGAGAAGTTCCATACAGACCGCGGCGGTTCCGCTGAGAATGCCGGGCCCGATCTCGAGTTCGCGGAGCAGTCGGGGGGCATCGACCTACAGAAGGTCCTGACCGCCTCGGATTTCAGGATTGAGATCGAAGCGAAAACGAGAAAGACGGGCCGCGCCGTGATCCTGCTCTTCGCGGTCGAGCCCACACCGCCCCACGCCGTGGCCGATGTCGGAGTCCGGCCCGCGGGTGCTCAAACGCCTCCAGGCGCTCGCGGCGATGGCCCCAGTTCCGCACCCTCGCCGCGGTCGGCGGCCCAGATCATCGAAGGCGCTCCCGCGATCGTCGACCGCGCGATCGCGGACGGCTTCTCCGGGGTGGTGCTCATCGCGCGTGAGGGCAAGCCTGTTCTGGAGCGCGCCGCGGGCCTCGCGAATCGGGCCTTCAGCGTCCCGAATCGCGTCGACACACGGTTCAACCTCGGCTCGATCAACAAGACCTTCACGAAACTCGCGATCGCCCAACTGATGCAGGCCGGGAAACTCGCGCTCGATGACAAGCTCGGGAAATACCTTCCCGATTTCCCTAATGCGGACGCCGCGGCCAAGGTGACGATCTCTCACCTCGTGGCCATGAAGTCGGGGATTGGTGATTTCTTTGGCCCAGAGTTCGCGGCCGCGTCGAAGGGCCGCATTCGCACCCTGGCCGACTATCTCCCTTTCTTCGCGAGCAAACCTCTAGCCTCCGAGCCCGGTGCGTCCGAGGCCTATTCAAACGGCGGCTACGTGGTTCTCGGCCTGATCATCGAGAAAGTCAGCGGACAGACGTACTACGACTACGTTCGCGAGAACATCTTCAAGCCTACGGGGATGGTGAGCACCGACGCGTACGAACTCGATGCCAGCACGCCCAACCTCGCCGTCGGTTACACCCGCGGCGGCGTTTCAAACATCTATACGCTTCCAGCCCGCGGGAGTTCGGCGGGCGGCGGCTATTCAACCGCGGCTGACCTCCTCAAAGTATGCCGAGGCGGTGGTGGCGAACCGGCTCGTTACTTCCCCTTACACGGCCTGGTACCTGGGCGGCCCCGTCCCGACGGCGGGAATGCCGGAAGTCGG
>JAYUUU010000131.1:0-4191 GCA_043754395.1 Vicinamibacteria bacterium | reverse complement strand
GACCAGGACGGCCACGACGAAGGCGGAGATCCCGAAGAAGACGGTGAAAAAACCTCCGGGCGTGAGGATCTCGAAAACCAGGAGACCGACGCCGAAGATCACCCAAAGAGCCCAGGACATGGAAATCACTGGCGGGAATAGTAAACGAAAAAAAGCCGGCCGATCGGGAACGGCTAAACGAGTTCGAAAGCCGCCGCCAGACCCATGCCGCCGCTGATGCAGAGCGTCGCAAGACCGTAGCGCGCCTTGCGCCGCGCCATTTCATGCGCGAGGGTCACCACAATCCTCGTACCTGTGCAGCCGATCGGATGACCGAGAGCGATCGAGCCGCCGTTGACGTTCAGTTTCTCGGGGTCGAAACGAAGCTCCCGGTCGCAGGCGATGACCTGCGCCGCGAAAGCCTCGTTTGCTTCAATCAGATCGAAATCCTCGAGCTTCATCTTGAGACGAGCGAGCAGAGACCGCGTCGCGGGAACGACTCCGATGCCCATGATCTTCGGATCGACGCCGGCCGCCGCCACACCCAGGATCCGAACCAGGGGCGGAGCCTTGAGTGTCTTCACCTGGGCTTCAGAACACACGAGAACCGCCGCCGCGCCGTCCGTGATCCCTGAGGAGTTGCCGGCGGTGACGGTGCCCTCGGACCTCTTGAACACGGGCGCCAGCTTGCGCAAGGCCTCGATGGTGGTGTCCGCTCGCGGATGTTCGTCCTTCGAAACGACGGTCGAAGTCTTCCCATGTCGGACTTCCACCGGAACAATCTGCGAGTCGAAGCGGCCTTCCGACTGGGCGAGGGCGGCCTTTTGCTGTGAGCAAAGGGCGAACCCGTCCTGCTCCTCGCGCGAGATGGAATGGATCTCAGCTAGCCGCTCGGCGGTCTCACCCATCAGCATGTCGGCGAGGGGGCAGGCGAAGCCGTCCTTGTACATGCCGTCCGTGACTTCCTGAGCCCCCATCTTCGAGCCCCAGCGGGCGCTGGTCAGAAGATACGGGACGCGGCTCATCGATTCGGTTCCCCCCGCGAGCACGGCGGTGGCGTCACCATCTCGCACTGCCCTAAACGCGAGATCGATCGCCTTGAGTCCGCTTCCGCAGGCCATGTTCAGGGTCATGGCCGGAATCGTTTCGCCTAAGCCCGCGCGAAAAGAGATCTGGCGCGCCACATTCGGACCGCCTCCCGCCTGACGGGCGCAGCCGATGATTGCTTCGCTCACCGATGCCGGGTCGACACCCGACCTCTCGATCACTGCTTTCGCAGCGTGAACGCCGAGGTCGGCGGCCGACAACGATGACAGCCCTCCGCCGTAGCGGCCGATCGGCGTTCGCAGAGGCGCCACGAGATACACGGACATCAAGGACTCCTTGAAGAATGCGGGGCCGCGAAGCGGCCCGCTAGAGCTCTCGGTTGACGCGCTTCAGCCGCACCGGCATGCCGATGGTCGCTTCGAAGGTCCTGGCCGCCGACCCTTGGTTGATCGCGACCTCGATCCGCCCGGCGGAGCCTAGATAGGCGCAGGCTTCATCCTCGGGCACATCGCCGAACGTCGTGACCACGGGCGCCACTACGCGATGAACGTGGGCTACGAGTTCGGTGAGGTCGCCGTTGACCGACTGGAGGAGGGTCTCGAAGACCGAACCTCCGATGGTGGTGATCAGGTTTCCGAAGGTGTCGATGTAGATGACGTGCCCTTCAACGTCTCCGCCTTCTGCCACCCGCGGCTTCGGGAACTCGAAGCGGAACGCATCCTCGATGCGCGGGCCTACGTCCTCAAAGGAAGTCCCCCGCGCAAGCGCGCCCGCCACCGGACCGAAGACATCGCGCCCATGAAAGGTCTGCGAAACGTGGGAGCGGAAAAGGCCGGCATTGGTGAGTTCGCGAACCTCGGCCTCCGGATGGTCGATGAGGATGAAACTGAAGATGCCGTTGTCGGGACCCACGAAAATGTAACCACCCGCCCGGATTGCGATACCACGTCTCGCGGTGCCGACTCCTGGGTCCACCACCGCGGCGAAAACGGAACCCGCGGGAAAGGCCTCAACACTCGCGCGCAGCACGAAGGACGCCTCGCGGACCGCGAACCGGGCGATGTCGTGGGAGAGGTCCACCACCGCAGCGTCCGGGCAGGCCGCGAGAACCGCGCCGCGCAAAGAGCCCGCGTATTGGTCCCTGGTTCCATAGTCCGTGAGCAGCGCGACGATCTTCGGCATGGGGTTGATCGTGATTCTAGCTAGACTTTCCCCGCACGCTGCCCCGATTCAACAAATGAACTCACTCTCCTCGCTGTACCGGCCGTCGCTCGCCCTCCTGACCGACCTGTACCAGCTGACCATGGCCTATGCCCATTGGAAGACCGGCTCGTACCGGAAAGAGGCGGTGTTTCATCTCTACTTCCGCGCGAACCCCTTCGCCGGAGGCTTCACGGTGGCCTGCGGCCTCGCGCGGGCGAAGGAGTTCATCACCGACTTCCGTTTTGTGGACGATGACCTCACCTACCTGCGTACGCTGACCGGTCAGGACGGACGGCCGCTCTTCGACGAAGGCTTCGTCGAGTATCTGCGCGAGTTGAAACTCGATTGCGACATTGATGCGGTGGATGAAGGCCGGATCGTATTTCCCTCCGCACCCATGGTTCGGGTTCGCGGCCCGATCATCGCCGCACAGCTTCTCGAAACCCCGCTGCTCAATGTCATCAATTTCGAGACGCTGATCGCCACCAAGGCGGCCCGCATCGCCATTGCCGCCCGCGGCGAGCCGGTGATGGAGTTCGGCCTGCGCCGCGCGCAGGGCATCGACGGCGCCCTCGCGGCAAGCCGCGCCGCGTACATCGGCGGCTGCAGCGCCACCTCCAACGTTCTCGCCGGCCGCCTCTTCGGCATCCCGGTCAAGGGCACTCATTCGCACAGCTGGGTGATGGCATTCGGCAGCGAGATGGAGTCGTTCGAGCAATACGCCGCGGCGAGCCCGGGCAACTGCGTCTTCCTCGTCGACACTTTCCACTCGCTCGACGGTGTCGCGCACGCGATTGAGGTGGGCCTGAAACTCAAGGCCGCGGGGCATCGGCTCGGCGGCATCCGCCTCGATTCGGGCGACCTCGCGTATCTGTCGATCGAGGCGCGCCGGATGCTCGATGAAGCAGGATTCGAGGACGCGGCGATCGTCGCCTCGAACGAACTCGACGAGAACATCATCAACAGCCTCCGTGAGCAGGGCGCCAAAGTTTCAATCTGGGGTGTGGGTACGAGGCTCATCACCGGGCACGATCAGTCGGCGATGGGTTGCGTTTACAAACTTTCGGCGGTGAAGGACCCGGGCGGCCCGTGGCGCTCGCGCATGAAACTCTCCGAGCAGGCCGCAAAGGTTTCGAACCCGGGCATCCAGCAGGTCCGCCGCTACTCGACTGGTTCCGAGTTCGTGGGCGACATGATCTGGCATGAAGAGCCCGACACCTTTGCCGTGCCCTCGTCGCTGATGATCGACCCGCTCGATATGACGAGGCGGCGAGCCTATTCCCCGAGCCACCGCCACGAGGACCTGCTGCGACCGATCTTCCGCAAGGGCGTGCTGGTGAGCCCCGAGGAGACGCTCGGCGTTGTGCGCGATCGCGTTCAGGCAGACCTCGCTGCCCTTCACCCGGGCATCAAGCGTTTCGTGAACCCGCACGTCTACCCGGTCGGCCTCGAAGATTCGCTCTTCAAGATGCGCTCCGATCTCATGCTTCGGCTACGCAACCTTCGCGCGGACGGGCTGTTCGACTGAGGGAGGGCATACATGGCCGACATTCCCGAACACTACGACCCGGCAAACGCGCGGCAGTTCGTCTATCGGCCGGACGCCCAGAAGCTCTTCGAAGCGGCGACGCTCTTTCGCCGGGAGAATCACCTGCTTCCGGCCGCCTCCGACGTGCGAAGGAATCACCTGGTGCTGATCGACGTTCAGCGTGATTTCTGCTTTCCCGAGGGCACCTTGTACGTGGGAGGCCGAAGCGGCCAGGGCGCCCTCGAGGACAACGATCGGATCGCGCGTTTCATCTATTCGAATCTGGCCGCGATCAGCGAAATCACGTGCACGCTCGATTCGCATCTGCCGTTTCAGATCTTCTTCGCTCCCTTCTGGGTCGACCGCGCGGGCGGTCCGCTCTCGCCCCATCGCACCATTTCCGTCGACGAAATCCGCGCGGGTGACGTGCGACC
>JAYUUU010000130.1:0-6842 GCA_043754395.1 Vicinamibacteria bacterium | reverse complement strand
GATACCGCGCGGCGAAAAGACGGTCGAAACCCGCAGCCGGGGTTTGGTGGACTGGAGCCATTGGGTCGCATCGAACGCGCGTATCGAGCTGGGTCTTGGAATCGATCGTTTCGATGGCGAGAGCACTTTCGGCCTCACGCGTGCAGGAGTCGAGTTTCGTCTCCTTGCGGATCGGGCGGCTCTTGCCGCGGATGGGGGAGCCTGGACGGGCTTCGGGGATGCCTTTAACTTCACTGAGTTCGGAGGCGCTCTTTCGTTTCGAAGCAGTGTGCGGCCAAGGCGGCTTGCGGTCTTCATGCGCCTCGATGGACGTCGCGCTTCGGCGCAGGCGCGTCGGGCGCTCTATCCGGGTGCGGGGAAGGGACCGGGCCGCGCTCCGCTTCTCCGCTCGACCCGGCTCGTCGACCAGGGCGAGTTGATTGGCGAGGTCTTCGGGCGGGGCCTTCTTCACGGCACGGCCGAGGCCGAGATACGGATCGCGGATCTGGCCCTCGCGAGGATTGGGTTTGCGCTCTTCACCGACTGGGCGAAGCCCTGGGACACGAGCCGGGCGCCCGGTCCGGGCCCATCGGTGTTTGCGATCGGGGCGGGTCTGCGTCTGCGGGCTTCAGTCGTGGCCATCCGCGTGGATGTGGCGAAGCGACCCGGGAGATCGGGCGTGCTCGTCTCAGCCGGTGTGATGCCGCCCTGGCCGCGCTAGCAGCCCGTGGTAAAAGTGTGCCGTGCCCCGAGGGCAGGCTCCGCGCCAGCACCGAGAGCGCAGGCCGGGCCAATCGTGCGCGCGGTTTGCGCGGCGCGGGCGAAGAACTTCCCAAGCGTCTTCAGCTCGGCCGCCGAGGCGTGAGCCAGGAAGAGGCGCCTCACCCCATCGACATGCACCTTGTGAGCCGCCCGCAACTTGGAGCGGCCCTTCTCGGTCAAAGAGGCGAAAACCCCTCGGCCGTCCTTCGGGCACGATACGCGTTCGATGAAGCCGAGTTTCTCGAGCCGGGCCACGATGCGCGTCACACCGCCGCCGGTGAGGACTAGATCGTGAGCAATCCGGGCCATCCGCAACTGCCCCCCGGCGAAGGAGAGGTGGAGAAGGATCTCGAACTCGCTCAAAGAAAGGCTCTCCGCCGTGCTGAGGTCCGCGTCGAGGATGCGCGCGAGAAGGGCGTGGGTGCGAAGGAAGCCGCTCCAGGCGAGGCCTTCGGGCTCGGAGAGCCGGGGTAGGGAGGTCGGTCGGCTCATGCGGGGCGGCAAGCCTACCTGATTCCGACCGTTCCTTGACAAATCAAAGACACGCGAATATCCTTGACTCGTCAACAATCAAAGGAGAGCGAAAACCCATGACCGCGTCCATCGTCGTTCGCAAAGCCTCCGACCGCGGCCACGCCAATCACGGCTGGCTCGACACTCACCACACCTTCTCATTCGCGGGCTACTACGACCCGCGCCACGTGGGTTTCAAGTCGCTGCTCGTTCTCAATGAAGATCGAGTGAGCCCGGGGAAGGGCTTTGGCAAGCATCCCCACGCCGACATGGAGATCCTTTCCTACGTGGTCTCGGGGGCTCTCGAACACCAGGACTCCATGGGAACGCGCGCCACCATGAAGGCGGGCGATGTCCAGCGGATCAGTGCTGGGCGCGGCGTCCGGCACAGCGAATACAACGCTTCCACGGTCGAACCGGTCCACTTCCTGCAGATCTGGATCGAGCCCGATGCCGAAGGCGTCACCCCGAATTATTCCGAGAAGTCGTTCGCCGAGGTCGAACCGGGCCACCTACAGCTCATCGCATCCAAGGGGGGGCGCCTCGACTCCATCCCGATCCATCAAGACGCCGATGTCTACGTCGCGAAGCTTTTGGAAGGGCGCCGCATCGATCATGCGTTCGTCCCGTCCCGGGCGGGCTGGGTACAGGTGATCGAGGGTGAGTTGGTTCTTGGCGGAGAGAAACTCGGGCCGGGGGATGGCGCTTCGATCAGCGAAACACGTAATGTGAGTTTCACCGCCGCGAAGGACGCCCACTTCCTGTTCTTCGACCTCAAATAAGGCCGCGCTCCTTCGCGGGGGCGGGGCCTCGGGCCGCGCCACGTGCCCGTCGCCACTAAACTGCCACCTTCCAAAGCCCCTTCCGACACAAATCATCCAGAGGATTCCCTTGACCCAAGCCAAAGCCTTCGCTGCATTCGACAAGTCGTCCCCCCTCGCTCCCTTCACGTTCGAGCGCCGCGAGCCCAAGGCCCGCGATGTTCAGTTCGACATTCTCTTTTGCGGAGTGTGCCATTCGGACCTGCACACCGCGCGGAGCGAGTGGCCTGGAACCACGTACCCCTGTGTGCCGGGCCATGAAATCGTGGGCCGCGTCACCAAGGTGGGTGGTGAAGTGAAGAAGTTCAAGGTGGGCGACCCGGTGGCGGTGGGATGCCTCGTCGATTCCTGCCGCACCTGCGCCAGCTGCAAGGAAGGCCTCGAGCAGTATTGCCAGGGCGGCTTCCAGATGACGTACAACAGCCCCGACAAACACATGCCCGGCCAGCAGACCTACGGCGGATATTCCACCCAGATGGTGGTGGACGAGGACTTCTGTCTCCTCGTCCCTGCGAAACTCGATCTCGCGGCGGTGGCCCCGCTGCTCTGCGCCGGCATCACCACGTACTCGCCCCTCCGCCACTGGGGCGTCACCAAAGGCCAGAAAGTCGGCATTGTCGGTCTTGGCGGGCTCGGCCACATGGGTCTCAAGTTCGCTCATGCGTTTGGCGCGCACACCGTCCTTTTCACCACCTCGCCCGGCAAGGCGGAAGACGCGAAGAGACTCGGCGCCGATGAGGTCGTGATCTCGAAAGACGCGGACGCGATGATGAAGCACGCGGGCTCGTTCGACCTGATCCTCAACACCGTCTCCGCCTCGCACAACCTCGACGCCTTCACGATGCTCCTCAAGCGCGATGGAACCCTCGTGCTCGTGGGAGTTCCCGAGGTCTCGCACCCTTCTCCGAACGTCGGGATCCTTATCTTCGGACGGCGCAGGATCGCGGGGTCGCTGATCGGAGGCCTCAAGGAAACCCAGGAGATGCTGGACTTCTGCGCCGAACACAATGTCGTTTCCGACATCGAGAAGATTCCGATGCAGAAGATCGACGAGGCCTACGCGCGCATGCTCAAGAGCGATGTGAAATACCGCTTCGTGATCGACATGGCCTCGCTGCGGGGCTAACTCCCCGGATCCGGGACGTTTGGATCCCATGAGGGCTGCTAGACCGCGGCCCTTTTTGTCTTTGATGCCTATGGCTCATGGCAGGGCCGGACCTGCTGGACGTACTTTTGTGGTCGATGGTGAATCGTTTCGCGCGAGCCGGAAAGTCGGGGCTCAAGAACGCCGACGCTGAGGCAGGAAGGCAGGTGCCGTCATGACCGCGATTCATTTTCCGCTCGATGTCCCGTTGCGGCTTGACGGACACGCGATCGGGAGCGCTCCCTTCGAGGATCATCACCTCGCCTGGGCCCCATTGTCGGTGATCCTTCACGCCACGCTCCTCGCGGCTTTCGTACTTGCTCCCTTGTTGGGCGAGTTCCAACCACCCGAGCCCGCGATCGGTGTGCGCGCCTTCTTCGCCGAGCCGGGCCTCATGGCCGCACCTCCACCTCCTCCACCGCCCCCCGCTGCGGCTCCCCGTGCTTCCACTCAGAAGGTCCCGCCCCCGCAGACCGCCGATCCCAACGCTTTCGTGGCCCCGGCGGTGATCCCGGATGAGATCGCGAAGAGCTCCATGGCGGACGGCCTCGAAGGCGGTGTGGCCGGTGGCGTTGAAGGTGGCGTTGAGGGCGGCGTCGCGGGCGGAATCGTGGGCGGCTTACCGGCCGAGATCGCACCGCCCAAGCCCGTGGCCCGGGTCGTGCGGGTGGGTGGAGACATCCGCGAGCCGAAGCGTGTCGTCTATGTCCCTCCCGAGTATCCGCTCCTCGCTTCTCAGGCAGGGATCGTGGGCCTCGTGATCCTCGAAGCTCACGTGGGGACAGACGGTCGGGTGAAGGGCGTGACCATCCTCAAGAGCCAGCCGATCTTCGATGAGCCGGCCAAGGCCTCGGTCCAAAGGTGGCGGTATCAGCCCTTGCTCCTGAACGGCCAGGCGATGGAGTTCGTCCTTTCCGTGACCGTGAGGTTTACTCTACGTACCCCGGAGTAAGGGCCAGAGGAGACGCCATGTACCGAGTCAAGGACGTGATGACTGAAGAGGTGGCCTCATGCGGACTGTCCGATTCGCTCGAAGCAGCAGTCGGGCTCATGCGCGATCGGGGTTGCGGTTCAGTGCCGATCGTGGACGCGAACCGTCGCGTGGTAGGCCTCGTGACCGACCGTGACGCCTTGATGTGCTCGCTGCGGCACGGCAAGGGGCTTAAGGAACTCCGGGTCGAAGACGCGGCATCGCGCGACGTAGTCGCCTGCGACGTCGAGGACACCCTCGAGCGCGTCGAGATGCTGATGCGGGTCAACCGTGTCCGCCGTCTTCCTGTGATCGGGGCGAATCGCGAACTCGTGGGGCTCATCTCGCTCACCGACCTCGCGCGGAACGTCGAGGTCTCGCAGGTGGAAGGCTCCTCGGGTTTGAGCCCGCGCCAGATCGCGGTGGTCCTGGCTGAGACCTCGGGGGTGCGGAGGCTTCTCTCATCCGGCGAACATCGCCGGAACGCGAAGAACGGCCCGCACCCAATAGTCGAACGCATCTTCCACGGATGACCGCCATCAAAAGGAAACCGGTATGACGACACTCAAAGATCCCCCGAAGAACATCCTGGTCCCGATCGATTTCAGCGAACAGTCCGAAAAGGCCGCGACCGCGGCATGCGCCCTGGCATCGAAGACCGGCGCCACCGTCCACCTGCTTCATGCCTATCTGATTCCCGTCGAATCCGTAGGCATCGCCCTCACCGTCTCGAAGAAATACGTCGACCAGTTCATCCAGGACTCGCGGACCCAGCTTCAGGAACTCGTAGCAAAACTATGCCCCAACGCCAGCGTCGGACCGCTGCTGGTCGAGAGTGGCGATCCTCGGGAAGTGATCGTGCACAAGGCCAAAGAGCTTTCCGTCGACCTCATCGTGATGGGGACCCACGGCCGCCGCGGCCTCATTCACGCCCTCATGGGAAGCGTCGCTGAAAGCGTCGCCCGCACCGCGCACTGCTCGGTTCTCGTCGTCCGCTGAACTGAAGCGCCGAAGCCCCGTTAGGCTCGAACCGGCCGGTTGCGGGATACTCTCGGTTGCGGTCGGGTTCTCCCGGCAGTTACGTGAAGTGTTTTCCTGCAGGGAGAGTAAGGCTATGACTGCAAACATCGCTACCCGCCGGGGCTTTCTGGGCGCTGCCTTGGGCGCCACCGCAGGGCTTCTTTTGCCGCGAGAGGCTTTCTCGCAGCCGATGGACCCAAGAGTCCTTCAGTTCAACCACACCCACACGGGCGAGAAACTGGCGATCGAATACTGGCGGGCCGGGACGTACGAGCCCGAGGGCCTCGGCGCCATCAATCATCTGATGCGTGATTTCCGGACGGGTGACATCCACCCCATCGACCCCTCGCTTCTGGATCTCCTCCACGACATCCAGGGCCGGACGGAAACGCGGTCTCCCTTCGAAATCATCTCCGCCTACCGCTCCCCGAAGACGAACACCGCGCTCCACAGCAACAGTGACGGCGTCGCGAGAAACAGCCTGCATCTCCAGGGCAAGGCCATCGACATCCGCCTCCGCGACGTTCCACTCAAGGACCTGCGCCGCGCCGCTCTCTCTTCCCACCGGGGCGGGGTGGGCTACTACGCCGGGTCGAATTTCGTCCACGTCGACACCGGCCGCGTCCGCACCTGGTAGCGGCGGGGGATTTCCCCCGCGCATCCCTTATCGACGCCGCGCGTGAAGCGCCTGGTCGAGCTGCACGTCATGCTTGTAGATGTCGTCGGCGAAGTGAAGAGTGTTGTCCGTCGGAATCAGGGTCGCGGTGACGTAGTAGATCACCACCCGGATGGGCTTGGTGAGATTCACCCTTTGAGACGGCTTTCCCTCCATCGCGGCCATGATCTTCTCCCGCGTCCATTCGGGTTGGTCCTTGAGCGCCCACTCTGCGAGTTTCACCGGGTCCTCCACGCGAACGCAGCCGTGTGAGAAGTCGCGGCGCGCCCGGCCGAACAACGACTGGGCGGGCGTCGAATGGAGATACACGTTCTCATCGTTTGGGAACATGAACTTGACCTGGCCGAGGGCGTTTTTCGGCCCCGGCCGCTGGCGCAGCCGGAGTTTCCCCTCCGCCAGCCGATCGAGGTTGTCGTCGGAGAGGGGCACGACTCGGGCGTCGTCGCCCTGGCCGTCCACGATTTCCATATCCTCCCGGTCGAGGTACCCGGGTTTTTTACGGAGGATCGGTAGGACCTCCTTTTGCAGAATTGACTTCGGCACATTCCAGTAAGGCTGGAAGATCAGGTACTCCATCTCCTCCATGAACACCGGGGTGCGGGTGTTGAGCGCCTTGCCGACGATGACTCCCATTTCGAAGTTGGGCGCCCCGCTCTCAGGCACGCTGTCCCAGCCCCAGAGCCGGAACATCGGGACGTTGACGGCCACGAACGGACGCTCGCCGAGGTGGGGCAACCATCGCATCCGCTCCATCGCCAGCTCCACCTGATGGACGCGCCACGAAATGGGAACGCTCATCGCCGTCCAGGTGGTTGTCCCGAGCACGCCGTCGGGTTCGTAGCCGTGTCGATATTGGAAGTGCTTGACCCCATCTACGAGATCTCCTTGATAAACCGGAGGATCGGGAATGGGGGCGGCGGTCGCCGGGAGATCCCCAAGTGCTATGAGCCTGGTGCG
>JAYUUU010000129.1:0-6860 GCA_043754395.1 Vicinamibacteria bacterium | reverse complement strand
CAGGCGGCGTCGATCGCTGCAGTTTTGTTAGCGGCGGGCGCAAAAGGTAAGCGCTTTTCGCTGCCGAATTCCCGCATCCTGATCCATCAGCCGTGGATGTCGGGATTGGGCGGCCAGGCGACGGATATCGATCTGGCGGCAAAGGAAATCCTGCGCATGCGCGAGCGAATCAACGAGATTTTCGTGAAGCATACCGGTCAGGACATCAAGCGGATCCAAACGGATACGGAACGCGACTACATCATGTCCGCCGACCAGGGCAAAGAGTACGGAATTATTGACGACGTCATTCGTAAACGGGTGTAACCTAGGTATACGACCACATGGTGAAAAAGGGCACGGACGGCGGTGAGATTCTTCGCTGCTCGTTCTGCAATAAAGATCAGAACGACGTCCGCAAACTGATCGCGGGTCCGACTGTGTTCATCTGCGATGAGTGTGTCGAGGTCTGCAACGACATCATCGCTGACGACAACCGGTTTGACAGCCGCGGCACGCGCACGTCCCTTCCCTCACCCCCCGAGATCAAGAAGTTCCTCGACGAGTACGTGATCGGCCAGGAGCTGACCAAGAAGAAGCTCGCGGTCGCGGTCTACAACCACTACAAGCGCATCGAGATCCAGAAGCAGTCGCGCAGCCGCAACGAGATCGAGCTGAGCAAGTCGAACATCCTGCTCATCGGCCCGACCGGCACCGGCAAGACCCTGCTGGCGCAGACCCTGGCCAAGCTCCTCTCCGTCCCGTTCACCATCGTCGACGCGACGACGCTGACCGAGGCGGGCTACGTCGGCGAGGACGTCGAGAACATCATCCTCAAGCTGCTCCAGGCGGCCGGCGGCGACATCGAGAAGTGCCAGGAAGGCATCATCTACATCGACGAGATCGACAAGATCTCGCGCAAGGATGAGAACCCTTCCATCACCCGCGACGTCTCGGGCGAAGGCGTGCAGCAGGCCCTCCTCAAGATCCTCGAAGGCACGGTCGCAAACGTCCCCCCGCAGGGCGGCCGCAAGCACCCGCACCAGGAGTTCTACCAGGTCGACACCTCCAACATCCTCTTCATCTGTGGGGGCGCTTTCGTGGGCCTCGAGAAGGTGGTGGAACGCCGCATCGGCCGCAAGACCCTCGGGTTCCGCGCCGGCCAGAAGGCCGAGCAGGAATCGAAGAACGTCGAGAAGCAAGCACTTCTCCAGAAGGTCCTTCCCCAGGACCTCATCCGCTACGGCCTGATCCCCGAGTTCATCGGTCGCCTCCCTGTAGTCGCGACGCTGCATGATCTGGATCAGCGCGCGCTCATCGACATCCTCACCACGCCCCGAAACGCGATCGTCAAGCAGTACCAGCGGATGTTCGAGTACGAGGGCGTCAAGCTCCGGTTCACCGACGACGCCATGCTCGCGATCGCGGATCTCGCCATCGAGCGGAAGATCGGCGCCCGCGGCCTCCGGATGATCCTCGAAGATCTCATGCTCGACTTGATGTACGACCTCCCGTCTCTAAAGAAGGTGAAGGAATGCGTGATCACACGCGAGGTCGTGGTTTCCGGCGAGAAGCCGATCATGGTGATCGAAAAGGCGGGCTAAGGCCCCCGCCTTGCTTGAGCACGCCTGCTCAGGCCCACAGACTGTCGACGGGCGCCATACAGACGGCGCACCCCCCCAGGACCAGAAGAAGGACGGACCTAGCTCCCATGCCTCCATCACAAAAGCCCACTCCCGACGCGCCGGAGGCTCTGCCTACCGTCCCGTTGCGCGACGTCGTCGTCTTCCCGCACATGATGATGACGTTCGTGATCGGCCGGAAGCCGTCGATCCTCGCTCTTGAACACTCACTTCAGCGCAGCAAGCGCCTGTTCCTGACCGCTCAGCTCGATCCCAAGCGTGATTCCCCATCGCCGCGCGAGGTCCGCGCGTTCGGCACCATCTGCCAGATCGTTCAGAGCCTGCGCCTTCCCGATGGCAATCTCCGCGTTCTCGTCGAAGGGGTCGACCGTGGCCAGGCGCTCGAGTTCGGTGAAGAGAGCGGCTTCATGAAAGCACTCGTGCGCACCATCCCCCGCCAGGCTCCCGAAGGCGACATCGAGCCCGTCGTGCGCCGCGTGGTCGAACTCTTCGACCGCTACGTGAAGATGTCGAACCACCTTCACTACGACGCCATGCTCGCCGCCGTCCGAGTTCAAGACGCGGGCAAGCTCGCGGACACGGTCGCCTCGCACCTGGTCCTTCCCACCGACGAGAAACAGGCCCTTCTCGAGACTCCCTCGCCTTCCGCTCGTCTTCTGAGCCTCACCCAGTCGCTCGAAGTCGAAGTCGAACGTCTCGAAGCCGAGAAGCGCGAAGGCCGAGCGCCCAAGGGCTCGCGCTCGCCAAAGGAGCAGTACCTCTCCGAGAAGATGAAGTCGCTTCAGAAGGAGCGCCAGAAGGAAGAGCGTCCCAGCGAATTCGACGAGCTCAAAGAGCGCATCGAAAAGGCGAAGATGAGCAAGGAGGCGCTCGAGAAGGCTCGACAGGAGCTGAAGCGCCTCGAAGGCATGCCTCCCATGTCGGCTGAGGCCACGGTCTCACGCAACTATCTTGAATGGCTCGTAGCCATGCCCTGGCGCCGCAAGGCCAAGGAGACCCGCGACATCAAGGCGGCCGAAGTGATCCTCAACGAGGACCATTACGGTCTCGAGAAGATAAAGGAACGCATCCTCGAGTTCCTGGCGGTGCGCCAGCTCGTCGATGAGCCGAAGGGTCCGATCCTCTGCTTCGTCGGCCCTCCCGGCGTCGGCAAGACGTCGCTCGCCCGCTCCATCGCTCGCTGCACCGGCCGTCCCTACGTTCGCTTTTCCCTCGGCGGCGTGCGCGATGAGGCCGAGATCCGGGGTCATCGCCGCACTTACATCGGCGCCTTGCCCGGCCAGATCGTCAAGCTCATGCGCAAGGCGGCCACCCGGAATCCCGTATTCCTCCTCGACGAAGTCGACAAGATGACTTACGACTTCCGCGGCGATCCTTCCTCGGCGCTGCTTGAAGTCCTCGACCCTGAGCAGAACAAGAACTTCTCCGACCATTACCTCGACGTCGACTTCGACCTCTCGTCGGTGTTCTTCATCGCCACCGCGAACACACTGCACGGCATCCCCCACGCTCTCCAGGATCGCCTCGAGATCGTCCGCCTCGCCGGTTACACCGAAGCCGAGAAAATCGAGATCGCAAGGCGTCACCTCATTCCGAAGCAGCTCGAGCAGAACGGAGTCAAGATCACGAACCTCGAGATTCCAGACGAAGCGCTCCGCACGGTCATCCGCCGCTACACCCGCGAAGCCGGCGTCCGCAGCCTGGAGCGCGAACTCAGTGGACTCGCTCGCAAGACCGCGCGGCGCGTGGTCGAGCGCGGCGCCGACTACAAGATCGTTCTTTCTGAGAACGACGTGATCGAGTTCCTCGGGGTTCCCCGCTTCCGCGATCCTCAAGCTGAACTGAAGAGCGAAGTCGGACTCGCCATGGGCCTCGCCTGGACCGAGGTGGGCGGCGAGACGCTGCCCATCGAAGTGACGTTGATGCCCGGCCGTGGCGCGCTGACCCTCACCGGCAAGCTGGGCGATGTGATGCAGGAGAGCGCCCGAGCCGCGCTGTCTTACGTTCGGGCTCACGCCGCGGAACTGCACATCGACGCCGCGTTCTATCGCAAGATCGACATCCACGTTCACGTGCCCGAAGGCGCCATCCCCAAGGACGGTCCTTCCGCCGGCATCACCATCGCGACGGCACTCGTTTCGGCACTCCAGGGCGCGCCGGTACGACGCGATCTCTGCATGACCGGCGAGATCACGCTGCACGGCAAGGTTCTCCCCATCGGGGGCGTCAAGGAGAAACTCCTCGCCGCGAATCGAATCGGCGCCACCACCGTGATCCTCCCTCGCGAGAACGAGAAGGACCTGGCGGACGTCGCGGAAGACGTGAAGGCGATGCTCACCATCCATCTGGTCGACTCGGTGGATGAAGTCTTCCGGATCGCCATTCTGCCTACGAGCAGCGCCCCCGTTCAGGCGGATGCGCCGAGCACGCCACCCGTGCCGAGCGCCCCGCCCGTGACGCACTAGACCGCACCTCCGCATGGCCCGAACCCCCAAAGCCGCACCTGCCGAGGAGCCCGAACCGGAGCCCGGCCCCGCCGCGGAAATGCCGAACGTGGAGGTCCCGACCTCGGGACTCTTCTCGATCGGCGACTTCACGGTCCTTCGTGGCGCCGGCCGGCTGGAGCTCGTGGCCCTTGGCGAGGAGAACGGAATCGCCGAAGCTTCAGGGCTGCCGCGCGAAGAGCTGTTGCGCCGTCTCCTGCGGATTCGGTCGCACAGCCAGATCCCTCTTACCTGCTCGGGCGTGCTCGCGGCCACGAAGGAGGGCTACGGCTTCCTTCGAGGCGCGGAGGTCGGTTTCCGGGCCGAAACGGACGACATCTACGTTTCGCCCTCGCAGATCCGCCGCTTCTTCCTCCGAACCGGGGACAAACTCTCGGGAATCGTGCGAGCACCTCGCCACGCGGAGCGGTTCTATTCCTTCTCGCGCATCACCAGCATCAACAATCACGATCCTGACTCCGCGCGCGACCGGATCCTCTTCGACAACCTGACCCCGCTGTATCCGCAGCATCGCCTTCACCTCGAGACGACACCGACCGACATGACCGGCCGCATCCTCGACATGATGACGCCGCTCGGCAAGGGCCAGCGCGGCTTGATCGTCGCCTCGCCCCGCACCGGCAAAACGGTGATCCTGCAGAACCTCGCGAACTCCATCGCGATCAACCATCCCGAGGTGACTCTGCTGGTGGTTCTCATCGACGAGCGCCCCGAAGAAGTCACGGACATGCAGCGAAAGGTGAAGGGCGAGGTCATCGCGTCGACCTTCGACCTCGAGCCGCATCGTCACATCGAAACCGCGGAGATGGTGATCGAGCACGCGCGGCGGCTGGTGGAGCACGGCCAGGACGTGGTGATCCTTCTCGACTCGATCACGCGCCTGGCCCGCGCCTACAACAACGCGGCCGGGAACTCGAGCCGGACCCTTTCGGGCGGCCTCGACCAGTCGGCACTTCTGCTGCCGAAGAAATTCTTCGGTGCGGCCCGCGCGATGGAAGAGGGCGGCTCGCTCACCATCATCGCAACCGCGCTCGTCGACACCGGCTCGCGTATGGACGACATTATCTTCGAGGAGTTCAAGGGCACCGGCAACTCCGAAATCGTCCTCGACCGCCGCATGATGGAGAAGCGCATCCTCCCTGCCGTCGACATCAACCGCAGCGGCACGAGGCGGGAAGAACTCCTCCTCGGCCGCGAGGAGCTCATGCGCGTGTGGGTCCTGCGCAAAGTCCTTTCGACCCTGCATCAGACAGACGCGATGGAGCTGATGCTCGACCGAATGTCCAAGACCCAGACGAACGCGGAATTCCTGGACCAGGTGGCTGCTTCCTAACCGTTTCGAAGAGGAAGCAGCCATCCCGAGGAGCCAGTCCGTTTGGGATCCGACGACGGGCGCACGATTCGGAACCACTTAGGGGCGCCGCATCGCCAACGACGTCCCTCGGAGGTCGTCCTAAATCACTTCGTCGGATCTGGACGCGCGATGGAGATGAGCTTGGCGTAGGCAAGCTCGTGCTCAGTTTGCGCAGGTCTCCTTCCCCTGCACATCTCTACAAACTCCCTCTGTCTTTGGTTGCTGGCCAGCCTCTTGCCCGTGTCGAGCTCGTGATAGAACCGACCATGGCGCTTGAGAAGTATCGCTTCCGCGTGAGTGAGAGCGGCGAATCCCTCCGGTACACCCCCGGGGGCGACCGCCCTTGCCCCAGGCGGCGGCCCCGCGGGAACGCAAACCCCCAGCGCGGCCTTCGGCGTGCCTCGTAGGGACACCCGAGTGTACTTGGGCGTAATGAATCTCCCACCAGTTCTACGGCGACCCGCTTCGAAAGCCCGAAGGATCCGCTGCTCCAGCGCCCTCCGATCCCCAAGGACATCGTCGTTCGTAACTCGCAGGATGGTAATGCCCACGCCTTCACAGTCCGCAGTCTTCTGCTCGTCCTTGTCGCGCTGTAACTCACCGGCGTGATAGCCACCATCGACCTCTATTCCGACGCGAACTTCGAAGAAATAGAAATCAAGAATCCAACTCTTGATCGGAAACTCGTGACAAAACTGCCCTCGAAGCTGCCCCCCGGCCATCGTCTCGAGAATCTCCTCCAGCGCCCTCTCAGACGGGGTGTACAGATCCTGCCGCTCCCTCGCGCGGCGGTCGACGTGGGCGGCGATAAGGTCCGCCGTTCGGGTCATCCGCGGGCCAAGCCTGGTGTGTGCGATGGCTCGGACTCGTGGCGGTTTGGGGCGCTTGCGCATTTGATTTCGATAGATTAGCCCCAGGAAGACCAACCGGTCCAGGGCCCTGCTGAGAAACCCGTGCGAGAACGCCCCATTTCGCGCGGTTTCCGTGTTCGGGTCTTGGGCGCGGATGGAGCGTGGCCGGGCGTCGAGGGTCGCGCTCGCGAGCGGGGCGTTGAGCGCGAGTCACCGAGGTCCGTAGCGCGACCTTCGCGCGAACCGAGGAGGCTAAGGAGGCACACGATTCCATCGTTTCGAGAACGCAGTGCCGACGCAGCCGACGTCCACGCCGCGGCGCGCACCCTCGATGCCCGGCCACGCGGGCCGCCACTACCAAGCTCGAGAGATCGCTTCGTCGCCCTCGCTCAACGAGCTTCCTCGCGATGACGGCTGCGGCCCGCGACATCGGCCTTACTTTCGTGCGGCCGTCAGAACACGACGCCGACGGTGGCGCGAATATCGTTCTGGTTCTGGCTCTTGCCGCCGGCAATGTCAATCTTCCGGC
>JAYUUU010000128.1:0-7548 GCA_043754395.1 Vicinamibacteria bacterium | reverse complement strand
CCCATCTCCCGGTCCAGGCGTTCGTAGCTGATGCCGTAATAGTCGGCCGGCCCGCCGCGCGAGGCCTCGCGCAGTTCGTCGAAGATCTCCTCGGGCTCCTTGTAGGGGAAGAACTTTTCTTTACCCAGACGCCTCGCGAGATCGCAGTAGATCGCCCAGTCGTTGCGCGCTCCCTCGGGCGGCGTCACCGCCTGCGGAATGTGCACGACGCGTCCTTCGGCGGTGCACACGATCCCTTCCTCCTCCTCCTGAAGGCTTCCGGCGAGGACCACGTCCGCGTGATGCGCGGTTTCCGAGAGGAAAAAATCCACGACGCCGAAGAACTCGAGCTTCTCCAAGGCCTCTCGCACGTAGTTGGAGTCTGGAAGGGAGACGAGGGGATTGAAACATATCGAGAGCAGGCCCTTGATCTCGCCTCGATGGATCGCCTCCATAATTTCCATCGCCGAAATGCCCGCTTGCGGCATCTCCTCCGGCGTGATGCCCCAGACCTTCGACACGTGCGCGCGCGCGGCCGGATCGTTGATCGAGCGCTGTCCGGGCAGCTGGTCGCACTTTTGACCGTGCTCGCGGCCGCCCTGGCCGTTGCCCTGGCCGGTGATCATCATGCAGCCGGCGCCCTCACGGCCGATGTTTCCAGTCGCAAGGCAGAGGTTGATGACGGAGAGGACGTTCTCGACGCCCTTGGAGTGATGCTCGATCCCGCGGGCGTGGAGGGCGATCGCACGATCGGCCGAGGCGAAGAGACGCGCCGCTTTCTCGATGGCGTCTGGCGGCACGCCGGTCAGTTCCGCGGTCTGTTGCGGATTCCATGGCCGGGCCGACGCCTCCACTTCATCGAATCCGACCGTGTGAGCCGCGATGAAGTCGCGCTTGGCGAGATCGTCGCGAAGGACCACGTGCAGCAGGCCGAGCATCAGAGCGACGTCGGTCCCCGGCCGCACCGGGAGGTAAAGATCCGCGTTACGCGTGATCGGCGTCATACGCGGGTCGATCACGATCAGCTTTCCACCGTTGTCCCGCATCCGCCACAAGTAGTCCGTGGTGATGGGCGCGCACTCCGCGATGTTCGCTCCCGTGACCAGCACCACCTGCGCCTTCGGAATATCGCTCCACGGATTCGGCGACCGATCGACCCCGAATGCCATCTTGTAGGCCGTGCCCGCGGAGACCATACAGAGCCTCCCGTTGTAGTCGATGTGACGCGTGCCCAGGGCCACCCGCGCGAACTTTCCGAGGAGGTAGCTCTTTTCGCTCGTGAGCGATGCGCCGCCATAGATCGCGACTGCGTCCTTGCCGTGCTTATCCTGGAGGTCCCGAAGAGAGTGAGCGGTGAAATCGAGGGCTTCGTCCCAGAGCGCTTCGCGGAACCCGCCGCCGTCGGGGGTGCGCATGAGGGGGCTCAGCAGCCGATCCGGATGCTCGTTCTGCATGTAGCGCTTGACACCCTTGGGGCACAGCTTTCCCTCGTTGAAAGGAAACTCTTCCCACGGCTCAAAACCGACGACTTTGTTGTCCCTTACCTTGAGCTTTATGCCACACTGCTGGCCACAGAAACAGCAGTGCGTCTTCACCAGGCGGTCGGCCGGAGTCTGCGAACTCTGCTGCCAGCCTCCCGGGGGGACGTAGCTCGGATTGGGCCCGTAACGCGCGGTGAGGGCGTCGAGATTCAGTGGAGCCTTAGCCAAGTGTGTTTTCCTTAAGTCGTAGTTGCGCTCGAGCGATGGTCCGACGCTTGCACGGCGGGCAGATCTCCTGCCAGGTTCGGGCGGGACCGGGCATCTCATAGTTGAAGCCCAGTTCGGGCAACACCGTGTTGAGGTCGTCGATGTGCATGCGCGACGCGAAGCGCTCACCACAAGAGGCGCACATCGCTCCAGGGCCTGCTTCGCCCGCGTCCTGGTAGAGCTTGACGCCAAGCTGGGCCGGTCTTTGGAAAATGTGAAAGAACTTCCCGAACGGCAGATACAGAAGGGCCGTGATGACCGTGATCGCGTGCAGGATCGAAAGGAAGCCGTAGAACTGTCCCCGAAGCCACAAGGTCGATACGGTCAGGGCGAGCCCGGTCACCGAAATCGCGAACAAGAGAATCAGGGGAAAGAAGTCCATCGCGAAAGACTGAACGCTCATCGCGCTGTTGTCACGAAAACGCCGTCCCAGCGCAAGCGCTATCCCCGCGAGGACCAGAACCGCGGCGACATCGAGCCCGTGGAAAACCAAAGCCGCGAAGGCGGTTCGCACTTTGAAGGACGAAGTCGGGAAACCGAACACATACGTCACGTAGGTCAGAGGGTCGCCGGGCAACGTACCGAAATGAATCCACCCGAAGACGAGCGGGAAAGTGATCGCGGCCGCGAGAAGGCAGCCCCAGAAGAGAAACTGGTGCATCCACCAGCGCCGTATCGAGCGGTGACGGATGAAGGTTTGGCCCAGCAGATGCGTGCCCGACACCGTCACCAGCCGCCTCAGGCTGGACACAAGCCCACGCTCCCAAACGAGCTCGAAGCCGCGTCGGAAGTACAGACGCGTCGGCGGCTTCTGCAGCCAGACGGCGTAGTGATAGGCGACACCCCACGCCGCGAAGACCGAGGCGAACGTGTAAATGACGAGGGCGGCGTCGAAATGCTGCAGGTTCCTCGAACCCACGATGATCGAAGCCACCAGCAGGCTCGCGAACATCGTCGCCCATCCACCCGCGCGAAGCTGGTCGGCGATGCGCTGCTGTTTCGGTGTGAGGTGGGTGTCGAGCGCCGCCTGGGTTGGAATCAAGACGCGTCGGTTCAGGACGAAAAGGCCGAAGGACGTCGCGGCCAGGAGAATGAAGCCCGGCCAGACCACGCCGATCTGGTCTCGGAAGAATCCCAGAAGGAGGGGCGGGAAGAAGCCGCCGACACCGCCGATCGCGCCCACAAGTCCGGTGACGGCACCCGTCTCGTTGGGGAAGAACTGAGGCACGAGTTTGAACACCGCGCCGTTACCAAGGCCGAGCAGCGCGGCGCAACCGAGCGCCCCGACCGTGAACGGGATCATTGACTTCCAGGCGAGAAGCAGAGCAAAGGGAATCACGCCAATGAAGACCGCGTTCAGGACACGCGCCCCTCCGATGCGGTCGGCAAGGGCTCCTCCGATCGGGCGCATCAGCGTCGCCAGAACCACGAAACCCGCGGCCCGGAAGCCCGCATCGCCCGGTGTGAGACCGAAATCGTCCTTGAGAAGAGTCGGAAGGTAGATCGCGAACGCGACGAAACCACCGAAGGTCAGGAAATAGAAGCTCGACAAGACCCAGGCCATCCGCTCGCGCATCAGGAGAGCGAGCAGCTCCCCGATGCCTTTGGGAGCGCCTTTGGCGGGGGCGTCGCGCGCGAGCATCCAGAACAAGAGACCCCAGGTGAAGAGAGCAACCGCGAGACCTTTGAAAACGTTCTCCCAACCTAAAGCCGCGCCCAAGAGGGGGCCCAGGAACACCACCACGGATTGACCGATGTTCCCCATCCCATAGATCCCGAGAACCCCGCCCTGTTTCTCGGGGGGGCTCCATTTCGAGACGTAACTCACGCCGACCGAGAAGGAAGAACCGGCGAGGCCCAGGAAGAAGACGGTGGTCAGAAGCGACCCGTAGGTCAAGGCGTATGGCACCAGGAACACCGGAACCGATACCGCCACCATCAGGGACGAAAACACAAGGCGCGCGCCGAATCGGTCGGCCAGCAGACCCATGGGCAGACGCGCCAGCGATCCGAGCAGCACGGGCACCGCCACGAGCAGAGCCGTCTCCGTCGAGGACAGGCCGAACGCCTGCCGGAAACGGCCGGCGAAGGCGCTCATCAGACCCCAGGCCGCAAAGCAGATCCCGAAAGAGAGTGTGCCAAGCGTTAGGTGGCGTCGTAGCGCCGCGTGGTCGGCGGAGGCCATGGTGCCTTTCAGCATACGCGCACTAGATCAAGCATCGGTCCGCGGCGACATGATCGCCGTCATACGCGTTCTCGCGCGCGGCCCTTACGCTTCGGTCAGAGGAAAAAGAATGACAACACAACTTGAAGACATCACCATCGGCGAGATCGTGGCCCGGGATTTCCGGGCCGCAGCCGTGTTCCAAAGATTCGGCATCGACTTCTGCTGCGGGGGCAAAAGGTCCGTCATGGACGCCTGCCGAGCCGCGAATGTCGAGGCGGGGGTCGTCCTCGATTCCTTGAAGGAGCTGGGCCAGGAGGAGGGGGCTTCCGATGACGTGGCTCAATGGCCCTTGGACCTTCTGGTTGCTCACATCGTCGACACTCACCACGCGTACATCCGCTCGGCGGGGCCCACGATCTCGGCCTACCTCGATAAGCTCGTCAAGGTCCACGGGGCTCGGCATCCTGAGCTGGCCCGCGTCGCGCACGTCTTCCGTGAGATGAACCTTGAGCTGGCGCCTCACATGATGAAGGAGGAACACGTGTTGTTCCCTTACATCGGCGAACTGACTCAGGCCAGTGCGGGCCCGCCGTTGCCTAGCCCGTTCGGCACCGTTTCAAACCCCATCCGCATGATGGAGCGGGAGCACGAGGAGGTCGGAAATGGGATGCGAATGATCCGGGAACTCACGAACGACTTCACTCCACCCGAGGACGGCTGCACCACTTACCGCGTGTGCTTCGCCGAGCTTCGTCGGTTCGAAGAGGATCTCCATCGCCACGTCCATCTCGAGAACAACGTCCTGTTCCCGAAGACGGTCAGTCTCGAGCAGAGCCTCGGCCGAGCCCACCGGGCGGCGTAGGCGCCGTCGTCAGCTTCCGAGCTGTTCCAGGGTCTCCCGATCCCGCACCACGAAGCCTTCGGATTCGGTCATAACGACGCCTTCCTTGCCCCATCGGCTCATGATTCGGATTGAGGTCTCGACCGTGGTGCCGGCAAGGTCCGCGAGGTCCTGCCTTGAAAGGGCCAGCGGGACGAACATCGCCGCATCCCGGGGCTGCCCCAGGCGATCGACGAGTTTGAGGAAGATCTGCGCGAAGCGGGCCTCGACGCGACTTCCCGTGATCTCGCTCAGGCGCTTTCCGAGCTCGATCACTCGAAGCGAGAAGCCGCCCAGCAGACCGCGCACGAGTGAGGGACATGTCTCGAGCAAAGTCATGAAGTCGCCGCGCTTCGATGCGACGCAGACGGAATCCTCGAGTCCGAAGGCGGAGGCAGGATAGGGGCGGGCTTCGTACACCGCCACCGCCCCCAACGGGTCGCCCGGGCCAAGAATCTCCAGAATGAGTTCCTTGCCGCCTGGAATCGCTTTCACCACCTTGATCCGCCCCGAGACGATCGTGAACATCAGATCGGAGGGGTCGCCTTCAGAAAAGATGCGATCGCCCCTCGAATAGCGGCGTACCACTGAGATCTGTGCGAGCTTTCTCCGATCTTCCGGGGAGAGACGCGCGAAGAGCGTGCAAGTGCGCAGCAGAGTTTCAGTGTCGTCGGGCACCCGGCCATGATAGGACCTGCGCCGTCGCGAAGAGCGCTAAGCGCCCGGCCTGGCTCATGCGGGGGGTCGCGTGGGTGAGGGGGACGGTGACGGTTTCCCCGTGGGGGACCGGGACGCCTTCCCCGTGGGGGACCGGGACGCCTTCGCCGCGGGGGAGGGTGACGCTTTCCCCGTGGGGGACGCCGAGGGAGAAGGCAGCGCCCGTGGCGTGCCCGCGGGAGCGGCAGGGGAGACCGCCGGTACGGCGGCCGGTACTGGAGCCGGGACGATGAGAACCGGTGCGGGGCTTGGAGTCGCCGCAACCTCGGGGGCCTTCGCACCGGGGCGATGAAACACACCGGAGTCGATCGTTTCCCCGCGCCGGCTGATCGCCTGGAAATACATGTCGTCGCCGGCAATCTCGATGATCATGAAGGAATAGTCGGTATCGAACGCCTTCGCAGTGAGCGCCGAACCGACGCGAACGTCGCCCTTGCGAAGAGAACCACCCGCCCCCGATACCCAGTAGCCGATGCCGCCCTTTTGGGGAAGGATGCGTTCGTAGAAGTGGTCGTGCCCGGAGAACGCGGCGCTCATACCGTATTTAATGAAGAGCGGCTCCAGGATTGCCCGTGTTTCAAGGGCTGAACCGTGCGTCTTCCCGGAAGAGTACAAAGGGTGATGGAAGAACGCGATCTTCCACGGAGACACCGATGAGGCAAGCTCCTTTTCCAGCCAGTCGGTCTGGACCTTTTCGAGATAGTTCGTATCGAGGGCGTAGAAACGCACCGCGACCTCGCCCTTGCCATCCGCGTTCTTCGGAGGATGGAAGGTGTAGTACCGCTCGCCGCCCATGTTGAAGAGCTTGTAAAAGCGCTGGTTCGGGTTGTCGTGGTTACCGATGGCGGCGCGGAACTCCACACCCCGGTCGAGCAGCGCCTTGTAGGGCGAGGCGAACTTCGCGTCCATGTCGGCAGGTGAATCAGTGCCGTAGATGTTGTCTCCCAGCATGATCACCAGATTGAACGGAAACTCGCGCTGCACCGCGGCCATCTGCGCTCCCACCTCAATCTGGCCGCTGTTGGCGCGCCCCGTGTCGCCGATCACCGCGAAGCGGATGGAGCCGTCTTTGAGGGGAAGCTTGAGGGCGGTGGGTTTTTGCGCCTGAGGGGAGGGGTCGGCCAGATGGGGCCCGGCGAGGGCGCCCGCGGCGAGGACGAGGAAAATGGCGGAGCGTCGGCTGATCATGGCGGTGGCTACCCCGTTTACCTGACCGCCGGAACGGGGGCCGCGTCGGTCATGAAGTCCACGATGAGCTGGGCCACAGCGTCCACGAGAAGAAGATCGCGCCCCACAAAGCGATATTGGAGGCACTCAGGTAAGGGAGGAAGGATAAGGAGCACGCTCGCCGGAACCGTCGAGCGGGCGGCGCCCATCGGATAAACCGCATTCACACGGGGCACGACCGGGACGGAGTCCACCTCGTCCTCGTCCGGGTTCCCCTCCTTGACCGCCTCTTGCGCTGCTCGCGTGCCCGGGCCTTTGAGCTGCTCCGCTATGAGTTTCTTCAGCAGCGGCTGGACATCCACGAGGAACAAGTCGCCCTGCTTGGCGTTCTCGCGGTCTTTAGCGATAGCTCCAGCAAGGGCTTGCGCGGTAACCGCCTTTTGTCCGCCAAGGCGCGCCAGATGGTTCGCGTGGATCTGTGCGTAGCGGGCGAGCCGCTTTTGAAAGCGCCGCACCGCTTCTTGTTCTTCCTTGGCTTCGTGGGTCGCCCGGTGCTTGGCCCGTTCGACCTTCTTCGCGACTCTTGCGGCTTCGGTTTTCTCCTGAGACTGTGCCATCGGGGCCAGTAGGCTCAGGCACGCCAGGCCCGCGATCATCATGATTCTTCGCTCGTTCATTTCGCCTTCTCCTCGGCCTTGGCTTCGGCTTTCGCTTCTGCCTTGGCTTCTTTCTTCTCCGCTTTCGCTTCCTTCTTCTCGGCCTTGGCCTCTTTCTTCTCGGCCTTGGCTTCCTTTTTTTCGACCTGCACTTCTGCTTTCGCCTCGGCTTTCGCTTCCTTCTTTTCCGCCTTCACTTCCGCTTTCGCCTCGGCTTTCGCTTCCTCTTTCGCT
>JAYUUU010000127.1:0-3588 GCA_043754395.1 Vicinamibacteria bacterium | reverse complement strand
CGATGGTGCCGGCCACGAGGAGCAGGTCGGCCTGCCGCGGGGAGAACCTCAGCACTTCCGAACCAAACCGGGCGACATCGTAGTGAGAGCCCGTAAAGGCCATGAATTCAATGGCGCAGCACGCGGTTCCGAAAGGAAACGGCCAGATCGACGACTTTCGGCCCCAGTTGATCACCGCGTCCACCGTGGTCGTGATGATGTTGCCGCCCTCGTGCACGCTCTTGAAGTGCGTGGGATCGACGTATTTGCCCGTGATGATGTCGAGCAGGCCCATTTCGTGTCCTTAGTTTCTTCTGCTTGTGGCGCTATGCGCGAGGGCCGAAGACCGGCCTGCTGGCGCAACGAGCGGCGAATGATAAACCAGTCGCGTCCCGACGGGGGACAAGGGACGGTGAGCCGGTCAGGGCCGATCCAGGCTGTCCGCGAGGCGCACCTTTATGAAGGCCTGACGAGTCACGCCCAGGCGCCGCGCCCGGCGGTCAATTTCCTGCAGCAGGAATGCCCCTGGAAAGCGTCACGGTATCGCCGTGCACGTCGGTGACAGAGCGCCGTTGACGATCGCTGGTATCGATCCGTCCGTGGTGTAGCAAACTCGCCCGGTTTGATCCACCGCAAACCCCCTCACCGAGCCCTCTCCAACCACGATCGGCGTGGCCACATAGAGGAATGTCGCGATTCCTGGGTCGATCTTGCCCTTGCCGGCGGGGCCCGCGATGAACGAGCGCACGTACTTTCCATGTCGAAGGGAGGCAAGTTGCGGATCGATGAAGGGCGGCAGCCCCGCGGGCCAGCCGCAGCTGGTCGGATTCTCGAGGCAACGCAGGGAGCCATAGGAGCCCTCGTTCGCGGAAGCGTAGGCCTCCTCTGCTGAAGCTATGGATCGACACTCGCCGATCGCCATCGCCTCCCAGTTCAAGCGCGGCGCCGGCAAAGAGGTAACGCAGAGCCAACCGGAGGCGCATGCGAGAACGAAGCGCAGGAGGGCCGCCCCGACCCGCTTGTTGGCGAGGGAATTCAAGCCTGCGATCCCGAAGATCAAGGCGAGGAGCCCGCCGATGGGTACCATTGGGCTGAGGATCGTCGCGAACATCATGAAGACCAGAGACATCAATAAGTTCCCCCGGACCCGGTGTCGCTGCCTGCGCGCTGGCGGCCCACAGGCTTCGCGCTGAGGCTGCCGGGGTCCATTACTTGATCTCGACGTCCACGATTTCGATGGCCGTGTCACCCACGTTCCGCAACGCGTGAGTGGTGCCTGATGGGACCCACCGCACGGCGCCTGGCGTGACGTCGTTCGTCTGCGCGACGCCTGCAGGGCCGGACACCGCGAGCCGCCCCGGAGTAACGATCACAGCCACTGCGTCCGCCGCATGCGTGTGCATGGGCACCATTTCGCCGGGCGCCAGCACGCGCCGCAGCGCCGCGACGCGCCCGTTTTCGAGCACGACGCGGGGATCCGCGGAGACGGCGGTCGGACTCACGTCCTGAACGGGCGCCGCTTGCAACTCGATGTAGATATTGTGGAAGTCGGTTGCGCCGGTGTTGCGAACGCGGTGGGTCATTGCAGCCGGCGTCGCCCCAAATGAAACGTCACCGCGATGCAGGTGGAACGGTCTCGCCTCCCCAACCAGGGGCTCGTCCACGATCATCGCCTCGGTCAGCCGCACAGAGCTGCCATCACGCCGGTGCACGTGCCACAGCGAATCCTTGCCAGGGGGCAGGCGGACCTCGAAGACACGCACCTGCGCGTTCTGCAACACCAAGTGATGGGAGGGCTCCTGCTCGATCGGCACCGCCTGCGGCTCCGCCGCGTGGGACACGAGCGAGACCGCGCAACAGAGGACCAACGTCGGGACTCTTGGCTCCACACGCCAGACCATAGCTTTTCCGGGGCGTTTTCTGGAGGCTCTTTGCGACCTAGGGTCGGCGGCTGGCGTATCATGCGGCACGAAGGGAGCCAGGCATGACGGCAATAGGACTGAAGAGCGTAGGCGCTAGCGGGCAGATCTCAATCGGGAAGAAGTACGCAGGCCGGTTCTTTGAACTGAACACCCAAAGCGACGGCGCCATCATTCTGCGACCGATGCGGGTGGTACCCGAGTCGGAGGCTCCACTGCACCAGGAGCCGATGCAGGGAAAGCTCAGGAAAGCCGAGGCGTGGTTATTGGAGACGCCCGCTCGGCAGACCGACCTGAAGAAGCTCCTCGGGCGAAAGAGGAGCGCGTAGCTCAGACCCTGTGGCGTCCCTCCTTCGGCTCGACCTGAACTATCCGCCCTTTCAGAGAGAACTCTTCGAGTTGGAGGCTGGCGACTTCCGCGCGGTCGCTCGGAATCTGAGGAAGCTCTCGTCGATGTCGTGGAACGATGTCTATGCCGACCACGGACTCAAGTGGGAGGCGGTGCGGTCGATGCCGGGCCGTTTCACCATCCGGTTGTCCCAGAAGTTCCGGGCCGTTGTGGCGCGCGAGGGAGACTTCATTCGCTTCATGGCCCTGCACCCGGACCACGACGGGGCGTATCGACGCTAGAGCTAGGCCAGCGCGTTGAGCGCGGCGCCGAGCCTGGCCATTCCGGACTCGATCTGGGCCTCGCTGACCGAGCCGACGCTTAGACGCATCCAACCCGTCTCTCCGGGCACGCCGAAGGCTTGGAAAGGCACCACACCGAGCCCCGCCTCTTCGAGCAGGAAGCGACGGACATCTTCATTCGTCTTGATTTCCGATCCGTTCGCGGCTTTCTTGCCGAAGGGATGCACCCGGGCGCTCACGTAGATAGCACCGGTGGGCTCAATGCTGTCCACGGGATGGCCCAGGGCTTTAAGTTTCTGGAAGCCCTGATGCAGGGCACTCAGTCTTCGGGTGAGAGCCGGCTTCAAAACGGCGTGGTACTTCATGATCGCGTCATCATCGTCGAGCATCACCGCCGAGGCGGTCTGCTCCGGCTTCGGCGCCCAGCCGCCCATATGCATGAGCATGATGTTCATCTTGGCGATCACGTCGGTGGGCCCAAACGCCCAGCCCACGCGCAGGCCGGTCGCGGCGAAACCTTTCGAGATGCCGTCGATGAAGATCGTGTACTTCGCCATCTCGGGCACGAGTGCGACCGGTGTGACGTGCTCAACGCCGAACGACAACATCCAGTAGATGTGGTCGTACATGAGGTAGATCGGACGGCGGCCCGCCTTCTCGCGAGCTTCGTTTTCACGGACGATGTCTTCGGAAAGCTTGAGCACTGCCGCTCGCGGCGTGACCGTGCCCGCGGGGTTGAGCGGAGTGTTGACGATGAGGAGGCTGGCGTTCTTGATGGCGGCATCAAGAGCTCCTGGGCGCGGTTGGAAGGCGTCCTCGGGCGAGCAGATCACCGCGTCGCCGTTCGCGTTCAGGATTTCCGCATAGAAGGGATAGTTCCAGCACGGGGCCGGATACGAAACGGTATCGCCGGGCTCGACCACCACGCGGAAAAGCGCGTAGATGAGCGGCCGCGCACCCGCGGCGATCAAGATGGAGTCGAGCGGATAGTCGAGCCCGAGGTGACGCGCGTAGAACCGCTGAACCGACTCGCGCAACTTCGGAATTCCGGAGGAAGGCG
>JAYUUU010000126.1:0-4890 GCA_043754395.1 Vicinamibacteria bacterium | reverse complement strand
TATTTGAGCGAGTTTTCGCGCTCAGGGCGCAGCCGACGTTCCATGCAGGCTCCCCGATCCGTCCCCTCCCTAGAATTACTAGGGTTCCCTACCAGACCTCCCTTCCACCTATCACCGGCTATGCTCAGCAGCCCAAGCGAAGGCGGGATTTCTAGAGGGCTCCGCTGCGCGGACCCCTCCCAGAGCAAAGTCGCTACGCTCGTTTGTCACTCCCGCCGCCCCGGTTCTCCGGGCTTACCCGGTATGCTCCAGAACCCAAGCGGAGGCCGGGTCTCCCGGCCGCAGCGAACGGGGGTGTGGGGGGCTGAGCACAGCAGTCCGTCGGTGAACTGCGGCCCCCCACCTAAACGAGGAAGTGAGCCGGGTCTGGTGACCTGCACGGCCTTCAAAGCCGCTGGCGTCCGGGGTCTCCCCGGACAGGTGGGTTCGATTCCCACGCACTTCCGCCATTTCTGAGCTGGGGGGCCGCAACGGTTAACGGAGCTCCTGCTCAGCCCCCCATGGCCCGAGGCCAGGCTTCGCGCTCCCCAAAGGGGAGCACTCGGCGCGACCCCCGTGCGCTTCGGCGGGCGTGAAGCCCGCCTTCGCTTGATGCATCCGATTAACCGGATGGACGGGTGGAGTCGTAAACTTCACCGGTCATGAAACCGCCCCGAACTCTTGAAGAACTGTGCTCCCAGAGAATCGCCATCATTGATGGAGCGATGGGGACCATGCTTCAGCGGGAGAACCTGACCGAAGAGGACTTCCGGGGCGAGCGCTTCAAGGATGCGAAGAAACTCTTCAAGGGCAACTCCGACCTGCTCGTTCTGACCCGGCCCGACATCGTCGAGAAGATTCATCGCGCCTACCTCGACGCCGGGGCTGACCTCATCGAGACGAACACCTTCAGCGCGCAGGCGATCTCGCAGGCCGATTACGGTCTCGAGGATTTGAGCTATGAGCTGAACTTCGAAGGCGCCAAACGCGTCCGCGCCGCGATCGATGGCTACCTCGCGGACGGCGGGCAGGGGCCGAAATTCGTGGCCGGGTCCATCGGGCCGATGAACCGCACGACATCGATGTCACGCGACGTGGACAATCCGGGCGCTCGCGACGTCACCTTCAACGACGTGAAGCTCGCCTATCGAGATCAGGTTCGGGGACTCCTCGACGGAGGCTCCGACCTCCTCCTCGTCGAAACCGTCTTCGACACGCTCAACGCCAAGGGCGCGTTGTTCGCCATCGAGGAGATCTTCGAAGAGCGGGGATCGCGCGTCCCGGTTCTGCTCTCGGTCACCATTACCGACCAGAGCGGACGCACGCTATCCGGCCAGACCATCGAAGCTTTCTGGAACTCGGTCTCGCATTTCCCGCTGTTCTCGGTGGGTATCAACTGCGCGCTGGGCGCTACACAGATGAGGCCGTTCATGGAGGAACTCGCGCGCATCGCCTGGGTGCGGACAAGTTGCTACCCAAACGCCGGCCTTCCGAATGCCTTCGGAGGCTTCGATGAGACGCCCGAGTCGATGTCTGCGGCCATGAGCGATTTCGTCAAAGGCGGATGGCTGAACCTCATCGGCGGTTGCTGCGGCACAACGCCCGAGCACATCGCGGCCCTTAAAGCGCTCGCCGATGGCGTGCCGCCGCGAGTGCCTCCCGTGAAAACGCCCCTGCTCCGTCTATCCGGGCTCGAGGCGGTCACGGTCCGGCCGGAGTCGAATTTCGTCAACGTAGGCGAGCGAACAAATGTCACGGGGTCGCCGAAGTTCGCGAAGCTCGTGCTGGAAGGGAACCTCGACGAGGGCGTTCGAATCGCGCGGCAGCAGGCGGAAAGCGGAGCCCAGATCATCGACGTCAACTTCGACGAGGGAATGCTCGACTCCGAGAAGACCATGCGCGACTTCTTGAACCTGCTCGCGAGCGAACCCGACGTGGCGCGCGTGCCGATCATGATCGACTCCTCGAAGTGGTCGGTTATCGAGTCGGGTCTCCAGTGCCTTCAGGGCAAGGGTGTCGTGAACTCGATCTCCCTCAAGGAGGGCGAGGAGAGCTTTAAGAAGCAGGCGAGGCTCGTCCGGCGCTATGGTGCGGCGGTCATCGTGATGGCTTTCGATGAGAAGGGCCAGGCTGACAACACCGAGCGGCGCGTGGCGATCGCTGAACGCGCTTACCGCATCCTCACCGAGGAGATCGGTTTCCCGCCGGAGGACATCATCTTCGACCCGAACGTTCTCACGGTCGGAACGGGCATCGAAGAACACGCGAACTACGTGGTTTCATTCATCGAGTCGACACGTCTGATCAAGGAACGCTGCCCTCACGTCAAGGTGAGCGGAGGCATCAGCAACGTTTCCTTCGCGTTCCGCGGCCAGAACGCCGTGCGCGAGGCGATGCATACGGCGTTCCTCTATCACGCGGTCAAGGCCGGTCTCGACATGGGCATCGTCAACGCCGGCCAGCTCGGCGTCTATGAGGAGATCGACCGCGAACTCCGCGATCTGGTCGAGGACGTCCTGTTGAACCGTCGGGCCGACTCCACCGAGCGCCTCTTGAACTTCGCCTCGACGATGAGCGCCGGCGGGGAAGCCAGGAAAGCGGCGGCGGAGACGTGGCGGAGCCTGCCCCTCGAGGGGCGCCTTCAGCATGCCCTCGTCGCCGGGAACGCCGATCACATCGAGACCGATGTGGCTGAGGCGCTCCAGAAGTACGGCAAGCCTTTGCGCGTCATCGAAGGGCCGCTCATGGATGCGATGAGTGTCGTCGGCGATCTTTTCGGCTCCGGCCGTATGTTCCTGCCCCAGGTGGTGAAAAGCGCCCGCGTCATGAAGAAGGCGGTGGCCTGGCTCCAGCCCTACCTCGAGGCGGAAAAGGCTACGAGTTCGGCCGCGGGCAAGGTACTGCTTGCGACGGTGAAGGGCGACGTGCACGACATCGGCAAGAACATCGTGGGTGTTGTCCTCGCCTGCAACGGCTACGAGATCATCGACCTCGGCGTGATGGTCCAATGCGACGAGATCCTGCGAGTCGCGAAAGAGAGGAAGGTGGACGTCATCGGCCTCTCCGGTCTCATCACGCCATCGCTGGACGAGATGGTGCACGTGGCTTCCGAGATGAAGCGGCTGAAGTTCACGCTTCCGTTGCTTATCGGCGGCGCTACCACGTCAAGAGCCCACACCGCGGTGAAAGTGGCGCCTGCTTACGATCAGCCGGTCGTGCACGTTCTCGACGCCTCGCGCGCGGTGGGCGTGCTCACGAACCTCAAGTCGGAGGCTCGACAGACGTTTGTCGATGAAAACCTGCGGGACCAGGAACGGCTCCGCGCCGATTACGCGAAGAAGGTCTCGCAGCGCGTTCTCGTTCCCCTTTCGGAAGCGCGGGCGAAGAAGCTGCAGACGGACTGGAAGACGTACGTGCCGCCGGTGTCGTCCTTCCTGGGAGTGAAGAATCTCGACGTCGCTGTGGCCGATCTCACGGCTCTCATCGACTGGTCGCCCTTCTTCGCGGCGTGGGAGCTCGTCGGCACCTACCCGAAGATCTTCGAGCACCCGAAGTGGGGGGATCGCGCGAAGGAAGTCTTCGCGGACGGGCAAGCCATGCTGAAGGAGATGTCTCAGCCGGGTGCTCTGCGCGTGCAGGCGAGCCTCGGAATCTTCAAGGCGGCGTCCAACCATCACGATGACATCGAGGTTGAGACCGGGAATGGATCCGCGGACCTTCATACGCTGCGCCAGCAGACGAAGAAGCAGGGGGACGAGCCGTATGCCGCGCTTTCCGATCTCATCGCCCCCGTCGAAAGCGGGGTTCAAGACACCATCGGCGCCTTTGCGGTGGCGGTGACCGGCGGGCTTGACGAAATGATTGCGCGATTCGAGAAGGATCACGACGATTACCGGTCGATCCTGGCGAAAACCCTCGCCGATCGACTCGCCGAGGCAGCCGCCGAGTGGGTGCATCGCGAGGCGCGCCGGGCCTGGGGGATCGATACCGCCCTTGAAGTCGAGGATCTGGTGCGAGAGAAGTATCGGGGGATACGGCCGGCACCCGGGTATCCGGCCCAGCCCGACCACTCAGAGAAGGCGATTCTGCTCGATTTGCTCGGCGGAACCGCGAAAACGGGCATCATACTGACGTCGAGCTACGCGATGTCGCCGGGCAGCGCGGTGTCCGGGCTGATCTTTTCCCACCAGAAGTCGAGGTACTTCACCGTGGGTCCGATCGGGGACGACCAGGCTGACGACTACGCGCGCCGCAAGGGCGTTCCGGTGAAGGATCTCGCCCGGCTCCTCGGATCCGCCCTCGCATGATGCCGCGGTGAAGACCGCGGGACATTTCCGTGACCATGGTTTCTCGGGACCGGCGCGGCATCACGAGGTTTGAATGAGGGAGAGCCGCCAAAACAGCCTTGAAAGAGTGGCGCTCAAGAAACTATATAAGGCTATTTGCCTTTCGAAAGAATTCTCGAGGTTTCTTCTCCGCAAGGAGCGCGGGTGCGAGAGAGGTGGGGCGCTAGGAGGGCCTAAAAAGCCCACTGAGAGAAGAGTTGACAGCCTTTCCGAGCGCTCACTAGGCTTCGCGTCCCTTAAAGCTCCTTCCTCTTTGGCGTGGGGCTATTCCAGCAATAAATGTTCGATTTCACATTCAGTCTTCTCGAGGGCGGCCTTCCCCAGCAGGGGCGGTTGGTCGTGCTCTTCCGCTTCACGACACCTGCGAGAATCGTGCGATCGGGCATGCTGAACTACGACCAGGCTGAGGGCCGTTTCGTTGGTCCCCAGCGGAATCCGCAGCTCATGGATGCGGCCCTCGACTTCATCCGCACCGTCGAGTCGGGCGACCCCATCGCGCGCGAAAAGACCGCCTGAGAAGGCCCCGCGCTGCGGGAATCGACAGGGAACTGCGTGGTAAACTACG
>JAYUUU010000125.1:0-3545 GCA_043754395.1 Vicinamibacteria bacterium | reverse complement strand
CGGTGCGGACGTAGATCGCGGACAGGATCCCTCGTTCGACCGGCAGCAGATGCGGGGAGAAGGTGAGGGTCGGCCGCGTTCCCGTGGCGCGCTCGATCGTTTCTTCGATCTCGCCGATGTGCCGATGCTTGCGGCCCTGCGAGTAGATGGAGAAATTTCCAGAGACTTCGCAAAAGAGAAGGTCCTCACGCAACGAGCGCCCCGCCCCGGAAGCTCCGCTCTTCGCGTCCACGATGATGTCCGTCGGTTCGACCAGACCCGCCTTGACGAGAGGCAACAGGGGCAGCATCACGGAGGTGGCGTAGCAACCCGGATTCGAGATCAGGCGAGCGGCCGCGATCTCCGATCGAAACACTTCGGTGAGGCCGAAGACAAACTGCGGCAGGAGTTCCGGCGCGCCATGGTCGTGGTCGTACCAGCGTTTGTAGCTCTCTTCGCTCTTCATCCGAAAGTCTCCGGAGAGATCGATGATGAGTGCTTCCGGTCGAGCCTCGCGAAGCTTGCGGACGTAGCCCGCGGACGTCACATGCGGGAGGCAGAGGAAATACACGTCCGCGGAGCGCGTGAGGCCTTCCTCGTGGGGAATATGGGGCTTCGCCGATCCGGTTGAGAACTCAACCGAGGCGCGTGGGTGGCGGCGAAGCCAATTCGAGAGTTCGCGGCCGGAGTAGCCGGATCCTCCAAAGATGCCGACTTTCACCGCCGCCTGAGTATCCAGGCCCAATTCCTGTGTCTTATGACCTCGTGCCCCACGGAACCGCGCGGGATTGACGCTTCGCTCAGTGAAAGCCCTCGCCTTAGAACATCGGCCGGGAGACCGAGTTCTCAAAAGTGACGGACTTTTTCGAGCCGAAGAGCTTGTACTCGCGGGTGTAGGTGCAAGACACCGTGCGGAGGCCTCCGATGCCGCCGGCGGAGGTCACGGAACAAGCGTCGACGTCGAGATAAGCCGTCAGGCCCGCGGCCTCAATGGCTTTCTTCACCGCGGCCATGGCGCGCGTATCGCCTTCCTTGTTGGGAGGGAAGCTTCCCGCGATGCCGGTGAGGCGATCCTCAAACTGATAGTTGTCCCAGTAAATGGGGCCCATCTGCGAGGCGGCAACGGCGAGGGCGATGAAGACGCCCAGCATGATGATGCTGCCAATCTGGCCTTCGCCCCGTTCGGCCGGTCTGAACTGATGGATTGTTTTCATTGGATGCTCCTTGCTTCAAAGACCCTGTGAGACTACCTGATCACGTGAAAGAAACGCGACCAGCGCGTTCTTCCAAACGCGGAAAGGGTGTCTTTTACCCATTGGAACGATGCTCCCCGCGTGTACTCCTCCCGCGAGGCCTCGTAGGACCAGTAAACCACGACGGCACGGCCTTTGACCTGAGTGACCGGCAGCGTGCCCCAGAAACGGCTGTCCCGGCTGTTGTCGCGATTGTCCCCCATCATCATGAGCTGGCCCGCGGGGATCTTCTGGGGCCCGAAATTATCCCGCAAGTCCTCGCCATAAAGACCATAGTCCGGGTCGGTCCGCTTGAGGGGAGGCTCGTTGAAGTGGGCGTAGGGCTCGGTCAAGGCCTTGCCGTCGATGAGGACCTGCTTGTCCTGAATCTCGAAAGTCTCGCCCGGCAGCGCGATCACGCGTTTGATGAAGTCTCGAGTGGGATCCTCGGGGAACTTGAAGACCAGGACATCGCCGCGCGTTATCTCACGCTTGGCGAAGACAAAATCCTCGACACGGCCGAGAGACGGCGAGAAGACGAGTTTGTCGACGAGGAGATGGTCGCCGATGAGCAGATTCGGCTCCATCGAACCGGTCGGTATCTTGAAAGCCTGAAAGATAAAGGCGCGCACAAAGAGGGCAAGGATGACAGCACCCACGAGCATCTCCAGATACTCGCGAGCCACCGACTTCGCCTGAACCGGCTTTTCCGTCTCGCTCATCTGGCGCGGTCCGCGATTTCGATGGCCTTCACCTCGAGAAGCTGGGCCAGAAAATCGCCGCAATCAAGCGCCGCTCGATCCGGGCTCAACTCGAAGTCTTTGGCCAGCAGCGATGCGATCTCCACTCCCGTCGTGCGACCGTCGATCTTTTCCCAGATGAATGTGCCGGTTTCGTTGAGGTTGAAGATCGAATCGATTTCCGCGCCGCGCGACGCCAGGGGCACCAGAATGTGTTCACCCGCGACCATGCGTGAAACCATTCGGGCGGAGTGTTTCGGGGTCGCGTTCAAATCGACGGAGACAGGAGCTTTGGGGGCCAAGACCCGGTAAGGATAATTCGGGACGGCCTGCCTTCGCTAAGCCGCGGCGGTCCGCCTTGCGACATCGATCACTCCAGCATCTTTGCGGAACCGCAGCAGGAAGGCGGGGGTGCGCTCGGCCACGTCACCGCAGGCGTTGACGACCCGCTCGGTCGCTTCCCGGTTCCAGATCGGTGGAAAGGTTCGCGTGAAGAGGCGCGCCGCCGCCTCCGCCGGGTGGAGCCGGATCGCCTCGGTGGTCTTCGCCTGCTCAAGGAAGAACAGGGCCCGAAGGTTCCCCTGCTCGGTGGACCCAAAGCGCCCCGTGCCGTGCCACGGCGTTCCGAAGGCGCGAATGCGCGATGGCCCTCGGGGGTCGAGCAGGACGCGGTCGTCGGAGAGGATCAGCGAGCGCGGCTCGCAATGGTGCCAGAGCTTCGCAAGCGTCGACTTCCCCGCACCCGAGTGTCCGGCGAAGAGAAGGACGGAGCCGCGATCACGAACACCGCAGCTATGAACCTCGACCAGGCCGTCTCGCGCCCATCGTTGCTGAAAAAGCATCTCGTCGAGCGGGAACTGGAGGGCCGAACGCGGACCGGAGGCCCCAAAAGGTGACGGCGGAAAGTGGATAAACCCGGTCGTGATCGCCGCATCCATCAGCGCAGCCTTGTAGACCTTTCGGCCGACCCGAAAGGTGAGGAGCAACCGGCCATCGCTTTGATGGTAGGCCCGCCAGACTCCCTCGGATTCGAACACCTGGGCTCCTGGCTTTGGAACCGCATCCCGCCGAACCTCGACCTCGATGTCTCCGCCGCGGTCAACGAGGAATGGTCTGAACCTTTCGGGCCAACGGATAACCGAAGGGTTTGGACCGCGCGCGAAAAGGACAGTGGGACCGACCTTCAGCCGATTGACGAAACCGGTCGTCCGTCCCTTCAAATCGCGCGCAGGGGCAACGCCTGGGAAGGGGCCGGCTTCGCCCGCCGAACCTGAAGCTGAATCAGGGACTCGTGGTTTGGGGACTCGACCTTGACGCTGGAGCTGCACGAACCGCAGCCCGCCGGATGCGAGAGATCGATGTTCATTTCGGGCTCGGCTGCGAGCTTTCCGTGACCCAGACAGCAGGTGGCGTCCCTAAGGTGACCGCTCTTCTCCCCCATCACCGCGTGCGCGCGGAGATGGGTGATCTCGCAGAAGTGCGGAATCATCCCTTCGATATCGCCGGTTTCCATTTCCGCGGCCCCCGGGCAGTTGCCGCAAAGGGGCATGAGGTTGCACTTGCGACACGCGTCGTTGTGCTGCCACTTCCTCGA
>JAYUUU010000124.1:0-4643 GCA_043754395.1 Vicinamibacteria bacterium | reverse complement strand
CCCGTGGTCTCGCAGGCCGCGACCCCCATGCAGTCCGTGAAGTACGTCACCGTCGACGGCGAGGTTCTTCGCTACGAACCGGGCCGCGTTATCGTCATTCGAGGAGCGGATAACCGCGAAGTCCTCTACAACCTGACGACCGGTCTCACCGTGCCCGCGGACGTAAGGGTCGGCCAGCACGTGACTCTTTACACCGAGCCCGGCGCCGACGGAAGGACACAGATCGTCAAGCGCGTCACCACGACGACCATGGGTCCCGATGGCAACGTCCGCCGCACCACTGAAGACGTCCGTACCCTGCCCTCCGGGGAAACCACCCGCACCATCGTGGGCGACGTGATTCGCTACGAGCCGGGCCGCGTCATTGTGGTTCGCGGAAGCGACGATCGGGAGGTTTCCTACAACCTCACCTCCAACGTCCGAATTCCTGCCGACGTCCGTGCGGGTGGCCGCGTGACCCTCTACACCGAACCCGGCCCCGACGGTGGAACTCAGATCGTTTCTCGCGTGACGACCACCTCTCTCACGCCCGAAGGCAACGTTCAGCGAACCACCGAGGACACCCGCACCACGCCTTCGGGTACCACGACCACAACCACGACCACGACCGTCACGGGCCGGGTTGAGACCTATGTCCCGGGCAAGACGCTCACCCTCACGCGCGCGGACGGCACCAAGGCGACCTACATCATCACGGGCACGTCGAGCGTTCCGGCCGACCTCGCAACGGGCAAGACGATCTCGATCGTTCCGGTGACCACCGTGAACGCGAATGGCGAACTGGTGGTCCGCACGATCACTTACGTCAAGCCTCGGTAACTCTCACCCCGATAAGGAACGAAAAAAGCCCCGGGGATTCCCCGGGGCTAATTTTTCTCGCGGCTCCTTGAAGGGAGCGTCTGGGGCAGCTCAGCCGAGGCGCTTTTCGAGGGCGTCGAGTTCCTTCACAAGGGGCTGCGGAACCCTGCCGTCGAACTTGGTGAAGAACTCCCGAATTCCGGGAGTTTCGGCTTTCCAGTCGGCGGTATCGACCGAGAGGACGGCATCGAGGTCGGCCGCGGAGAGGTCCACCCCTTCGAGGTTCATCGCGTCCTTCGTCGGCACCGCACCAATCGGAGTTTCCGTCGCCTTGCCTTTGCCGGCCACGCGGTCGAGCATCCAGAGCAGGGGGCGGAGGTTTTCACCAAAACCCGGCCAGATGAACTTGCCCGCGTCGTTCTGACGGAACCAGTTCACGTGGAAGATCTTCGGCGGGCTCTTGAGGAGCGTGCCCATCTTCAGCCAGTGGCCGAAGTAGTCAGCCATGTTGTAGCCACAAAATGGCAGCATCGCCATCGGGTCGCGACGCACCACGCCAACCGCACCCGTCGCGGCGGCGGTGGTCTCCGAGCCCATGGTCGCAGCGGCGAAAACGCCGTGCGTCCAGTCCCGCGTTTCGAAGACGAGTGGCGCCAGTCGCGAACGACGACCGCCGAAGATGATGGCGGAGATGGGGACGCCCATCGGATCCTCCATCTTCGGACTGATGCTCGGACATTGGGACGCGGCCACGGTGAAGCGCGCGTTCGGATGCGCCGCCTTCCCCGTCTTGTCCCACTCCTTGCCCTGCCAGTCGATCATGCCGGCGGGCGGGTTCTTGTCTTTGCCTTCCCACCAGGGCACGCCGTTCCCGTCCACCGCCACGTTCGTGAAGATCGTGTTGTGGGTGATGGTGTCCATCGCGTTCGGGTTCGTCTGGTAGCTCGTGCCGGGGACCACGCCGAAGAAGCCCGCCTCGGGATTCACGGCCCAAAGGCGACCATCGGGACCGGGCCGGAGCCACGCGATGTCGTCACCGATGGTGCGGACCTTGTAGCCCTGCTTCTCGAGAGGCGAGACAAGCATGGCGAGGTTCGTCTTGCCGCAGGCCGAGGGGAACGCCGCGGTGATGTAGTGGACCTCGCCCGACGGCAGGGTCAACTCCAGGATGAGCATGTGCTCCGCCATCCAGCCCTGATCGCGAGCCATGGTCGAGGCGATGCGCAGGGCGAAACACTTCTTGCCGAGCAAAGCGTTGCCGCCGTACCCCGAACCCACCGACCAGATGGTCTTGGTCTCCGGGAAATGCATGATGGCGCGCCGGTCGGGCGAGAGATCACCGATCGAGTGGACGCCGGGCACGAAGTCGGAGGACGTGCCGAGCTGATCAAGCGCCGCCTTGCCCATGCGGGTCATGATTTTCATGTTCGCCACGACGTAGGGCGAATCGGTGACTTCGATACCGACCTTCGAGAAAGGGGAGCCGAGGGGGCCCATGACGTACGGGATCACGTACATCGTTCGGCCCTTCATGGCGCCGCGGAAGAGCGGATCGGCCTTCTCCTTGGCCTCTTTAGGGGAGAGCCAGTTGTTGGTGGGACCGGCGTCCTCTTTCTTCTCGGAGCAGATGTAGGTGAGGTGCTCGGTGCGGGCGACGTCCGAGGGGTGGGAGCGGTGGAGGTACGAGTTCGGAACGGCTTTGTCGTTCAGCTTGATGAGGGTTCCGTCGGCCAGCATCTGGGCCTTGAGGCGGGCGTCCTCCTCCTCGGAACCGTCGCACCAGTGAATGCGGTCCGGCATGAGCCACTTGGCCGTCTCGTCGACAAAACGTTCCGCTTCAGTCATGAGCCTTTTCTTGATCCTCGGTTCGGGTTCGGGGTTCGGGGTTCGGGTTCGGGTCGGGAGCTCGCCAGAAAAACGGAGCCTCATCCCTTCGGTGCGAAGACCGCAAGAAAAGGCATGGAGGTCATCTGGCGAGCTTCTAGGCCGTGGATTCTACGAAATCGAACACCCAAATGGCGCATTCAAGATCGAGAGGTCCGAGGGCCGATTTCAGTTGCTCCACAATCTTCGCACCCATGGCCTTCTTCAAGTACGTGCCCCCAATGGGGATCTACGAGACATCGACATTCTGAAGGACGCACTGCAGGGCTGAGACCGACCGCCCCCAGGGAGTATCTTCACCGAGACGCTAGGGCGAATCCCATCCGCCGGCGGAGTTCAGGAGGCTTCATGTCGACACTACTGCTGTCAACGCTCCTCGCCGTCGCCTTGCCTCAGGGCGGCGCCCCGGCTCCTTCACAACGACCAACCCCCGAGCCGCTGACCTTCGCGAGCGACGTCCGGATGATCCGGCTCGACGTCTCGGTGGTCGACGATGCGGGACGACCGGTTCGAGGCCTGATGGCGAGAGACTTCTCAATCCTCGAGGACGGAAAGCCCGTCGAACTTTCGGTCTTCGAGGCGATCGAAGACGGCGCTCTCGCCACCTCCTCGAGCGATGGGGGGGGCGGTATCGCAACCCTCGCGGTGCGATCCGACACTCTGGCCTCGCGCGGGCCAGGCCAGAGGATCGTGATCGTCGCGGACCCCTCGGGCCTCACCCCGATGCAACTCGCCCGCGTGCGCGAGGCCGCCTCCGAGTTCGTGGCGAAGCGCGCGACCGACGGCGACATCGTCCGTCTCATCAACCTCGCCACGCGCGAGATCTGGGAGGGGAAGATTCCTGAAGACCGCATCCGTCTCTCGTCGATTGGAAGCAAGATCTCCCGCCACCGCAGCCCCTTCTTCACCCCGGGAGGCTCCGGCGACTCCATCGCCGAGCAGATCGACCTCGACATGGAATCGGAAGTGGGCGAAGCGTATTCGCAGTCGCTTCGTCAGGAGCGGTTCCTTTCGCGCTTCTCCCGCGCGGGGGAACTGCTTGCGGTGTTCGATGAGATCCTCATCCAGCTGAGCGCCATCCCCGGACGCAAGTCGCTGATCCTCATCTCCGATGGGTTTCCCCAGATGCGGCTTCTGGACGAGCGCCTCGAGCGCACCGCCCACCTCGCGCGTGAGGCCCAGGCCGCGATCCATTTCGTCGACGCGTATGGACTGGATGGCCTCCTGCCCGAGTCACCTGGCGGGAAACTGCAGCCGGTCTTCGAACTCGCCTGGAACCGCTCTGGTGGGTCGCAGGACCTCGCCGAGGCGACGGGCGGCTTCGTGTCGCGCTTCGCCAACGTGCTGACGAGCGCCGTCTCGCGCGCCGCCGAAGAAGCGCGCTCCTATTACATCGTCGGCTACGCCCCGGTGCGCAAAGACGACGGCCGTTTCCGGACGGTGAAGGTCAAAGTGCGCCGCGACGACGTAACAGTTCGCACCAAAAAAGGGTACATTGCGGGTGGAGTTGGGAGCGGCCTCGTCAGCAGGCGGGCTCGCTAGGCAACGGATCACAAGGGAATGGAGCGTCACATGATCAATGGACTACGCGCGAGCTTCGCGCTTGCCGTGTTGGGAATGGGAATGATGCAGGGGCCTTCGCCCGATGCACGGGCCCGGATGAGCGCCATCAGCGCCACGTCCGGCGCCGCACTGGGCGAGTGGGATCAGCGGATCGCGGCCCTCGAATCGCGGGGCGACCTCCGGGTCCGCGCCACCATGGAAGACACCATGCTCGCGGGGCGCACCCACACCCGTTTCACCCAGTTGCACCGAGGCGTTCCGGTGTGGGGCGCCGAGGTGGCGCGCCAGTCGGATGATGCGGGCACGCTCTCCGCCTTCGGCAATCTCTACGAGGGCATCGACATCGAGACCCGGCCGACGCTCTCAGCCACCGCGGCACGCCGCGCGCTCGAGTCCGT
>JAYUUU010000123.1:0-3314 GCA_043754395.1 Vicinamibacteria bacterium | reverse complement strand
ATGGCGGCGCTCCAGGCGTTTCAGGGTGTGGCGGTAAGTGCCGACGATCTGCACCGCGTGCTCACCGAAGACGAGGACGGCCGCACCGACATGGATCTGAGCATCGACCTCGGGGAGCGCGACACCGAGATGGTGGCTCGGCACGGGTTGGGAGCGATCACATGGCTCGAGCCCGATCGTCCCTTCCTGCGCGCCGCGCACGAACTCTCCCGCGGCCGCACCGCGAGACGCCTCTCGCCCTACGACGGCCTCGTGGGCCGGGAGGGCGAGGATTCCGATCCCCGTCTCGATCCCGTGAAAAGCGGCACGGCGATATCCGCGAGTCGCATCGCGGCTTTCGGCGAGTGCGGTTTCCGGTACTTCCTTCGCTACGTGCTCAAACTCGAACCCGCGATCGAGCCCGAAGAGCGGCGGAAACTCGACCCGCTCGAGAAAGGCACGCTCTTTCACGAGGTCGCCGAGCTCTTCCTGCGCGAGCGCCGCGATCAAGGCGCTCTGCCGATCCGCAACACTGAGGAAGAACGCGCGCGCCTTCTGACCCTCGGCGACGAACGGCTCGAGGCCTGGGTTGAAGGGTCGCCGCCCCGCCTCATCCTTCTCTGGCGCGCTGAGAAGAAGGTTTTCCTGGCGCTCCTGAACGACTGGCTTGCCCGAGAGGCCGAGTCTTATCGGACGAAGAAGACGATTCCTGCTCACTTCGAGGTCTCCTTCGGCATGCCGCATCGCCGGTCCAACACCAACGAGCCGCATCGCGACCTGCCGGTTGCAATCGCCCTCGACGACGGCAGTGTGCTCAAGATCTCGGGACAGATCGACCGCATCGACCGGATCGCGGCCGCGGACGGCGGCGGCCTCGTGCTTCGCGACTACAAGACCGGCAAAGCGCCTCAAGACAACGACGCGTCTTTGTTCAAGGGAGGCCGTCAGCTTCAGATCCCCTTCTACATCCTCGCGGCGCAGGAGATCTTTCCGGGCGAGAAGGTGGTCGAAGCGTTCCTCGACTACGTGAACGCGGGACGCCAGGTCGCGTTTTCTCCCGCGAAAGCCACCTCCGCCACGTTCCGGGCCCTTCTCCTGCGTATCGCCGACCTCATGGGCCACGGTGTGTTCATGCAGGAACCTTCAGCCTGCACGTTCTGCGATTTCAGCTCCGTCTGCGGTCCCAACCCGGTGCTCGAGAGCAGGAAACGCCGCCGGCGGATTCACGATCCTCTCGCTCGCAAGGTCCTAGACCTCAAACAATTCACATGAGCGGCCTCATTCCTGAAGACGAGTCGGTTCGGCTGCGGGTTCGCACCGAACTCGGAACGAGCTTTGTCATTTCCGCGGGTGCGGGCACCGGGAAAACCACCTTGCTCGTCGACCGCATGGTCGCGATCGTCCTCTCCGGTCACCTGAGGCTCGATCAGATCGCCGCGGTGACCTTCACGGAAAACGCCGCGACGACCCTGAAGCTGCGTTTGCGCGACGCTCTCGAAAAGGCTCGAGCCGAAGCCTCGGACCCGGAAGTGGTGGCGCGAGCGAGCGAAGGACTTGCGTCCATCGAGCGCGCCCAGGTCTCGACGATCCATGCCCTTTGCACCGCGATGCTCCAGGAGCGGCCCATCGAGGCCGGCGTGACGCCGGGCTTCCGGGTCGCGGACGAAGCCCTTTCCGACTTCATCTTCGAAGAGGCGTGGGAGGAGTGGCTTCAAGATCGCCTGACCGGCCAGGACGACCTCCTCGAGGCGGTGATCCTCTCGAGGATCCCGCTCGAGAAGACATCGCCGATCGGCGACCCCATGACGCTTCGCAAACTGGCACGTCGTCTCGTGTCCCAGCGCGACCTCGCCCCGCACATCGCTCCTCTGGGCATTGATCCGAAGCCGGTTCGCGCGTGGTTTGCCGCGAAGATCGAGCGCGCCCACGAACTCATCCAGGGAAGACCTGAGGCGGACACCCTCGTCGCCGCGGTGCGTTCGCTTCACGCGGAGATCGCGAAGACCGCGGGCCTGCCGGATCCCGACCTCATCGTCGCTTTGCGTTCGCTGCGCGTTCGCAAGGGTCTTGGCAACAAACGCATGTGGAAGGCCGATGAGGCGTTCGACGAATGTCGCGCCATCACCCTCGAAATCGCCGACCGCGGGGCCTTGTGGGAGAAAGAGAAGAACACCTCCTTCTACAGCGGCCTCGTGGTCGCATTACAGGGAGTGCAGTCGATCTACGAGCGGAGGAAGAACGAAGCGGGTGTTCTCGACTACGTCGATCTGCTCGTGAAAGCGGCCGAGGCCCTTCGCCAGAATGCGTCGCTCCGTTCCTACTTCCGCCGGAAATTCCGCGCGATCATCGTGGACGAGTACCAGGACACCGACCCGCTTCAGGTCGAGATCATCGAGACCCTCGCCGGTTTTTCGGGAGACGAAATCGAGGATCCCAAACTCGGGCCTGCTTCCTATGTAGTCGTGGGGGATCCGAAACAGTCGATCTACCGTTTTCGTAGAGCCGATGCGTCGATCTTCGCCGCCGCCTGCGAGGCCGCGAAGACGCGGCCCGGCGTCGAACTCGTTTCCCTCACTCAGAACTTCCGGTCGACTCCCGCAATCCTTCGCTTCGTGAATCGTTTCTTCAGCGGCACGATCAAGAAGAGCCAGTACGGTCAGCCCGATTACGAGGCGCTCGTGCCGAGCCCCAGCATCAAGGACGAGCCGAGCCTCATCTCCCTGCGTTTCACCATGCCGGCCGAAGCGGATTCCGCGGTTCTGGAGGCCGAGGCAAGTGCCATCGCGGCCTTCGTGGCCGCGGTCCAAAACGGCACCCTCCAGGTTCGCGACGGCACTGGAACAAGAAAGAGCCGGGCCGGCGATGTTCTGATTCTGGCCCGCAGACTCACCCAGATCCGGCCCCTCGAGCAGGCCCTCGAGCGCGCCTCCGTGCCGTTCGTGGTGGATGGCGGCCGTTCTTTCTTCATCCGCTCCGAAGTGGTCGAAACGCATGCGGTGCTGCGCGCCATCGACGATCCCTCGGATGCCACCAGTCTGGTCGCTGCTCTGCGGTCCTCATTTTTTGGCGTCTCCGATCGCGCGATCGCGGAGTGGCGGTTCGCGGGCCGGGAACTTTCGATTCTCGGGGTCAGCGCATCCGCGGCCGAGGCGCACAATGCCACCGACGAAGTGAGCCGCGCTCTTCAGCTTCTGAGGCGTCTGTACGAAGACCGCACTCGCCTGCCGCCCGCAGCGCTCATCGAAAAACTCTTCGACGAGACATCGATCTTCGCGGCTCTGCATGCGGCCGAACGCGGTTCGACGGCGCGCGCGCAACCGCGTATCTCCAACCTG
>JAYUUU010000122.1:0-6242 GCA_043754395.1 Vicinamibacteria bacterium | reverse complement strand
TCGCGATCCGTCACGAAGGCCGCGCGCTTCTGATCGCGGTCCCACGTGACTTTGAGGTAGCGGCCGGGTCCCGAGGCAAGCGCCTTCGGAGCGGCCTGGCCCACCGCAGGAGCGAGGGAGAAGACACCGTTCTCGGCTTCGGTCTTCGATGAGACGGCGAAGAGAAGCCCTTTGCCGTCGCGGGCCACCGCGTACTCGAGGACGCTGCCGAAGGTTCTCTCCTGGCCGGTCGGCAGGTCGCGCACCACGAGATCGGTGCCGTACTCCTTGCGGGTAACCCCGGGGCGAGCCGGAGGTATGGCTTCCTTGGACTCCTTGGTGTACGCGATCCACGGCCCTCCCTTGGAAGGAACCTGAACGTTCTTCACCGAAGCGACTGCGGTGGAGGCGAGGGTCGCGAGGTCGACGATGACGAGGCCGCCCTTGGGCATCTCCTCGGGCTTCTTCTTGTCCTTCTTCGCCTTATCTGTGTCCGCCTTCTGCGGGTAGGTCGTGCAGATCACGTAACGGCTGTCGGAGGTGAACGTGATGCGCACGTTGCGAACCGGCGGGGGCGCGTCGGGGTTGGCATCCGGATCGGGCAACGGAGGCGGAGGAAGTGCCCCGACACCGTACCTCTGCTCCTTCCCGGTTTGAAGATCTCGAACCACCAGATCGCCATCGCCTTCCTGCGGCATGTAGGAATAGGCGAGGTAGTGGCCATCCCGCGAAAGCGTGGGGGTCGCGATCTGACGCCACGCGTCGTAGTCGCGGTGGGTCAGCGGTCGCTTGACGATAGCTGGGGCGGCCGCCTGCACTCCCTTCTTTTCCTTGGTGGCCGGTTTCGCCTGGGGCGCCGCTTGAATGGATCCGGCGAAGAGAAGAACCGCGGTGACGCGGCCAAAAAAGCGAGAGTTCATGTCGACTCCAAGGATGGGTGTGGGCCGCGACTATATGCCCGTACGTTCTGGTTTTTTGAACGTCGGCCGGTCGTCTCTCGTCTTACGACGGCGCAACCACGAAATGTCGGATCCTCGCGAGATCCCGGCTCAATTCCGCGCGGAAATCCGGATGCGCGATCGAGATCAGCGCCTCGCCGCGCTTGCGCAGCGGCATCCCGTGCAGGTTGACGGCGCCGTATTCGGTGACGATCCACCGAACGTGGCCACGCGTGGTGACCACACCCGCCCCGGAGGTCAGTTCCGCGGCGATTCGCGAGAGTTTTCCGCCCTTGGCGGTCGAAGGTAGAGCAAGGATCGGCTTGCCCCCCTTCGACAAGGCGGCGCCGCGCATGAAGTCCATCTGACCCCCGATCCCGGAATAGATGCGATGGCCGAGGGAATCGGCGCAGACCTGTCCGGACAGATCGATCTGGAGCGCCGAGTTGATGGCGATCATGTTGTCGTTGCGCCGGATCACGGAGGTGTCGTTGGTGCGATCACTCGGATGGAACTCAACCAGGGCGTTGTCGTTCACGAAGTCAAAGAGCTTCTTCGTTCCGGAGATGAAGCTCGTGACGATGCGTCCCGGCTTCACGCGCTTGAGCCGGTTGGTGACGGCTCCGCTCGCCACAAGGTCCACGAGGCCGTCCGAAAACATCTCGGTATGGATCCCGAGGTCGTGCTTGTTATGGAGCCTTGCCAGCACCGCGTCGGGAATGGCGCCGATGCCCATTTGCAGGGTCGCCCCGTCGGTCACAAGACCCGCCACGATGTCGCCAATCCGCGCTTCGACCTCAGTGATCGGGTCGGGGTTATGGACCACCAGCGGCCGGTTCGTGTGGATGATTGCGTTGAGGCGCGCGAGGGGCACGGCGGTGTAGCCGTGGGTTCGGGGCATCTGCTCGTTCACTTCGGCGATCACGATGCGGGCGGTATCAACCGCGGCGCGCGTCGCGTCGCAGGAAGTGCCGAGGGTGCATTGGCCATGCTGGTCCGGCGGCGAAACCTGGATCATCGCTACATCGAGAGGAATGACGCCCTCGGTGAAGAGACCCGGTATGTCGGAGAGAAAGACGGGAACGAAATCGCCCTGCCCCTCATTGATGAGACTGCGCACATTCGGCCCCGCGAAGAACGAGACGGAGTGGAAACGGTCGGCGTTTTCGGGCCGGGCGAACGGCGCCTCCCCACCCACGTGCAGGTGATAGAGCGTGACGTCGCTCAGAGCCTTCCGGGCGACCATCGCTTCGAGCAGGGGCTGCGGAGAGGCGCACGCTCCGTGAATGAAGACGCGCATTCCGTTTCCAATCAGACCGACCGCATCTTCGGCGGAGACCACCCGGCTCTTCCAGTCGTTGCTCATAACCCCCTGATTCTAGAGATGCGGGCTTCGGTGATCAGCCGATGCGATTGCATCATTAATGGACCAGGCAGAGGCGCACCATCGGAGGTCCGGCCTCGGTTACGAAGAAGGTGGCGGCCTTGTGCTCATGATGAGCTCGGTATTCGCGTTCCCACTCGGCGCGAAAGGTCTCCGCCGAAATACGCGACACCATCGCCCAGACGCTGCCGCCGAAGCCCGCGCCAAAGGCCGAGGCCGCGTGCGCGCCTAGGGAGCGCGCGAGCCGGGCAAGATCGATGGTCGCCGGTACCTGATTGCGAAGGCCCATCTCGGCGCATCGCTGGGAGCGGTCGACCGCCCGCCCGAAGGCGGCCAGATCGCCCGAGGAGAGAGCCGTGAAGGCCGCCGGAATCAACACCAGAGTCTCTTCGATGAACTGGTCGAGACGCGCCTCGAGATCCTCGGTCGCGAAGCTAAGGGCGCGGCGCGCCCGAAGCGCCTCACGAAGGCGCCGGTGCGCGTTCGGCGCTGATGTCACCGCCTCGAAGAGAGTCGCGTCGTTTCGACCGCTGACCTCGCGCCAGCGCTCGAGCAAGGTCGCGGAAAGGGAAGCCGCGCGGTTGTAGGCATGGCGCGCTCCCGCGGTTTTCTGGGCCACGACACCGCTCATGCCGATGACGAAAGTGAGATCCGCCGGCAAAGGCACCGAGCCCTCCAGCCGTGACGGCGCGTACCCGAACTGGCGAAGATGGCCCGCCTCGCTCGCGAGAATCGCGGTGTGATCCTGGCTGCCTCCCGCGGTGCCGACTCCGGCCTCCCCGGGAAATCCGCGGAAGGGCCGGCCGCTTTCTACGCTGCCGAGATACGCCGCTATGTCGAGCACGCCCGGCATGGCGACGCGAAAATCGTCGCGCGCGTCGAGGTCATTCGCAAGACGCAGGGCCTCGAAAACAGCGATGAGCAGCGCGCTGGAGCTGCTGAGGCCCGACGAGGGAGGGAGGTCGCTCATGAACGCGATGTCCGCGCCGCACAGCGGTGGGGTGAAGTCGCGAGCGAGGCGCCTCACCACCGCGGCCGGATAAATGGCCCAGTGGGGCGAGGCGCCAGGGTCAAAGGCCGGATCGAGGCTGAGCGTCACCACATCGCTCCGCCCCACATCAATCAGACGCACCGTCGCGTCGCGGCGCGGCGCGCTCGCCACGCAAAAGCCTCGTTCCACTGCGGCAAGGAGGCTCCGCCCTCCCGCGTAGTCGGTGTGCTTGCCGAGAACTTCGATGCGGCCGGGGACGTGAACGCGGTGGAGAGGCTCGACGCCGGCGATCGAGTGAAGCGCTGGATCCACGCGGAAGAACATCGCGGCGCGGCTGCGAGCGCCGGTCTCGCTCATACCCGCTGCGAGCAGTTCGTCCGCGATTCCTCTCACAGGTCGACGCGAACCCCGCGCAACCGCTCCAGAACCGGCGCGATGTCGCTTCGCTTCGACAGGTCGAGGACGCCTTCGTCGCTGGTTCGTACTTCGAGGCGTTGACCGCGCGCGATCAGGCCCGCGACGGCGTCGGTTAGTTCGAGTTCGCCCCGGGAGGATGGAGCGATGGCGCGGCACGCATCGAAGATCGCGGGAGAAAAGCGCCAGCAGTTCATGCTCACGCGTCGCACGCCTCCCATGGCCCGCGCGGCCGCCTCATCCGGCTTCTCGATCAGCCCGTCGAGGCATCCATCCTCCCCCACCTTCGCGAGGGCGAACCCCTGAATCCGCGCGGGCTCGAGGTTGGATCTGCTGGCGAGGCCCTCGGGAGTGAAGAGGACTGTGCCCGGATGCCCCATCGCCACGAGTGCCTTGAGCGCGCTAACGGGGTAATAGTTGTCGCTGTTGACCATCAGGAATTCCCGATCGCCCGCGAAGACCTCGGCCGCGAGTACCGCATCCCCCGTGCCTCGAGCTGTCTCCTGCACTGCATAGGCGACGCGAAAGCGACGCGGCGGAACAATGCGGGTGTATCGGTTTCGGAGCCCGTCGTGTTCAGGGCCGATGACGAGACATATCTCGACGCAGCCGGCGTCAGCGAGACCCGACAAGACGTAGTCGAGGAACGGCCGGTCTCCAATCGGCATGAGCGACTTCACGCCGGTCCGGGCCACCGCGTCCTGATCGGCGGCGAGCCTCGCGGCCTCGTCCTCGGCCTTCATCCGCGTGCCCAGACCGCGGGCCAGAACCACCGCTTTCAATCTTGCCTCTGCAAGCCGGCATTTTAATGCGGGATCGACGAGGGGTCTCTGGGCTCCTGCTCTAACGCGACCACCACCACGTGACCTTGACGATCAGCGACTTGTCGCGCGAACTGAGGAAGGGCAGGCCGGGCTTGTCCTGATCCCAACCCTGGTTGTAGACGACGTACAGGTCGCTGCCCGGGCGGAAGATGTACCAGGCCAGGAGATTCAAGCTCGCCAGCTCCCGCTCGTCGTTCATCTGGGCGTAGGCCTTCACGAAGAGGGCCGGGGAGAAGGAGTAGCTCAGGCGGGCGCCGAACACGTTCGAGGAAGCGCGAGCCGCACCCGGGAGTTGGATCTGGTTGCGCGAGTAGTTTCCCTCGATGAGGAGGGTGCCGCTTGGAACGAAGTTGAGACCGGTCCGGAAGGACTGCTTGCGACCGTGGTAATAACCACCGCCTTCCAGGCTCACGAATCCCCCGAGCTTGTTCGAGCTGCCGCTGAAATAGTTGGCGCGGTAGCTGTTCCACCAGTAGGCGCCCGTTGGAACAGCACCCGCGAAGGTCGCGAAGGCCTCCGTGAGGCGGTCGAAGTCGCGCGACCATGAAAGGCGGACATTCGATCCGGAGGGCTGCTGCCAGTTGAAGCCCGCGTCGTACCCACGCGACTCCATGACTCCGTCGTGATTCTCGAAGTGGTCGACCCGAACGTCGGCGCGAAGGGTGCGCACGCCCTTGATCTTCGGCCGCCATGTCCGGTTGAGGTCGGCCTTGAGGTTGCGGATGTCGGTGCGGCGGATGAATCCCAACTCGGCGTTGAAGGTTCGGGCGATGTCGACGTAGGTAGCACCCGCGTCCCAGGCATCGGTCTTCCAGGAAAGGTCCGCCACCGCGGCCAGACCGTCGCCGTGGTTTGCGGTTCCGTCCGCGAAGGTGAGACCGCGCGGCGAGAAGGTCCTCGCCAGCATGCCGGTGATGCCCACGCTGCGGCCGAGCACGAGACCGAGGTCCATCGCCGCGGTGCGGTTGAAGGACGCGCCCGGGCCGTTTTCCCGGTTGAGGAACATGCCGCCCACGGTCGATTGCTTCAATATGTTCCGCTTGACCCTTAAGGCCGTGTAGTTGCCGCCTGGTCGAAAGACGCCATCGTTGCCGGTCGAATCCTCGGTCTGCATATTCAGGAGACCGAGCGAATAGGGGCCGGTGCGACCGGTGATCTTGGCGCCGCCCACGATGGGGACCTGCACCCCCCCCGAGAGCCCGATCCGCCGCGAGTAGAAGATGGGCAGCAGGCCGCCGTCGCCCCCGAACCCGCCCCCTCCGCCATCCCCGCCGCTGAGGTTGATCCCGCTCCGGCCGTAGTCGAAGATGCCCGCGCTCTCGGTGAAGAACTGGCGCTTCTCCGGGAAGAAGACGGAGAACCGCGAGAGGTTCACCACCTCCTGGTCGGCCTCGACCTGCGCGAAGTCGGTCTTGTAGGTGAGGTCGGCGGTGAGGGATCCGGTGAGTCCGAAACGGGCATCGAAACCGTAACCAGTGAACTGCGAGGTCGAACTCTCGACGTCGTTCCGGGTCAGGGAAGGCGCGAGGAATGGCACGACCTCGATGCGACGGCGGGGCGTGAGGTCTTTGAGGCCGAGGAGCTTTCCCGCCCCCGACATCCTCGCGAAACCGGACGGGCTCCACTCCCTGGGGAAGGGGACCCAGTAGCTGTCCTCGTTGCGCCGGAGCAGGATGCGGCAGACGTTCAGGCCCCAGGTCGCCTCGCCCGGC
>JAYUUU010000121.1:0-2825 GCA_043754395.1 Vicinamibacteria bacterium | reverse complement strand
CCGAGACAAACCCCAAATTAGGAGATTCAATGACTGACCGATCGTACCCGTGCACCTCGCATAGCGGGGCGATGTTTGGCCTTCGAGCGGTCGCCATGTCTCTATTGCTGGCCCTCCTGGCTGCACTCACCTCCGCGCAAACCCCACCTCTAAAATCCACCCCCAGCCCCAGCGAAGCCAAGACCGACCCCAAGCCGGGCCGAGACGCGAAAAACGTCCCTGAGACTCGCACGGTGGCCGCGGGGAGGCAGTACCGGGCCGGCCCCTTCCATCGTTTCATCTTCGGAGAGGGCTACCGGAAGTTGTGGGGGACAAAAATCACCGTGGACGTTCTCAACGTCGGGGATGGCGAGGGAGGTTTGAAGCCCAAGAAGAAGGGCGGAGGGAAGCAGACAAAATCGCTGACCTTTGAGTCCGGTGACGGGCGCGAATGGAAATTTCGCTCAATTGACAAGGACACCTCCGCGGTCTTACGCGAAGACCTGCGCGATACGTTTGTCGACGCTCTGGTCCAGGATCAAGTAAGCGCCGCCCACCCCTTGGGTCCCCTCATCGTCGATCCTCTCTCGCAATCGCTTGGGATCCTCGGCACCGCTCATCGTCTGGTTCTCCTACCCGATGACGACAGTATGGGGGGATTTCGAAAAGAGTTCGGGGGGAGCCTCGGCTTTCTCGAGGAGAAGATTCGAGCCGAGAAGACGCCTGGTTTCGAGGACTATCACAAGCTCCTTGACACGGTGGAGCTGTGGAAAAGGCTGGAGGAGCATCCGGAGGAGAAAGTGGATGCTCCCGCCATCCTGAGGGCGCGGCTGTTTGACATGTTCATCAATGACTTCGATCGGCACAAAGATCAATGGCAATGGGCGCGAAAAAAAGGGAGCAACACCTGGCAGCCAATTCCCGAGGACCGCGACCAGGCTTTCGTGCGCTACTCGGGGCTCGCCCTCTCCATGATCCGGCCCGCCCAGCCGCGTCTGGTCGATTTCGGTCGACATTATCCGAGGATCTTCGGCCTCACCTGGCAGGGCCGATTCATTGATCGGCGTCATCTCGCGGAACTTGAGTGGGCGCAATGGGACGAAGCGGTCAAAACGATCCAGGCGAGCATGACCGACTCTGCGATTGACGAAGCGGTTAACCGCCTTCCCGAGGAATATCGCCCTTTCACGGTTGCAAGAACCGCGCGCGATCTAAAAAGCCGGCGGAGTCTCCTTCCCGAGGCGGCGCGGAAATTCTACGAACAGTTGGCGAACGATGTGGAAATTCACGGTACGGACGAGACCGATATCGCGACGGTCCGTCCAGGGGATAACTCGCTCGTGGAAGTGCGCCTCACCGATAAGGCCGGCGCCCAGACTTTCATGCGTCGCTTCGATCCGAAAGAGACCAACTCCATTCGCCTCTACCTCAAGGGCGGAGACGATCAGGTGTTTCGAGAAGCAGGGACGGGAAGACTCACCCTCCGAGTCATCGGGGGGGCGGGCGACGACACGCTCGACGACTCCAAGGCGGGCGGGACTCACTTCTACGATGAATTTGGTAAGAATCGGGTGCTCGAGGGGAGTGGGACGACAGACGACGGCCGCCCCTACACCCACCCCATCGATTCGGCGGGAAATCCCGACCGGGATTGGGGCAGGCAGACTCTTTTCGTTCCGTGGGTGAGCGGTGGCGGCGACCTCGGACTCTTTGTTGGAGGGAACGCGGTTTGGACCAGTTACGCGTTCCGGCATCACCCCTACGCGCGCAAGCACACACTGGGCGCGGGCTATGCGACCGGCCTCAAAGGGTACCGGGCTGAATACCGGGGTGAGTTCGTTCGCGGCAACGGAACCTCGCGCGCTCGCCTGCATGCTCGCGCTTCAGAAGTCGATCTCATCCGCTTTTACGGCTTCGGTAACGACACAAAAGCCGAGGGTCCGGACGAGTTCTTCAAGATCCGGCAGCAGCAGTTCTCCGTTTCACCTCAGTACCTGCTCGTTTCCGGGCCACTGGCGGTCTCGCTCGGAGTGCTCGCGCAATACACGAAAGAGCCCCAGAGGACGAGCTTCGCCTCCCTGACCCGCCCCTACGGTTTTGGCGGTTTCGGCAAGGTGGGACCCAAAGTGGACATCGAGGTCGGTCGCCGGGATCACGCGAGCGAAGGCCCGGTGGGAGGTCGCATCAAACTTGGAGGCAGTTTCTTCCCGAGTGTTTGGAGTGTGACTCGATCCTTTGGCGAGTTTCACGCGGAAGCCGGGGCCTTTCTCCGTGCGCCGATTCCGCTGCGACCGACCCTCGCCGTAAGGGTCGGTGGAAAGCGCGTGTATGGCCAATACCCCTTTCAGGAGGCCGCGTTCCTAGGTGGCCCCGACACGGTCCGAGGCCTCAGGCCTCAGCGTTACGCTGGTGATGCCTCGGCTTTTGGGAGCGCGGAATTGAGGCTCCGCTTCGGACGTGCGACCCTGCTTCTGCCCGCCGACTTTGGCGTGTTCGGTCTGATCGATTCCGGCCGGGTGTTCAGAAAGGGCGAGAGGTCGGATACGTGGCACACTGGCGTGGGCGGTGGAGTGTGGGTAGCTGTCCTCAAGCCGGAAAACACGGTGAGTCTGGCCGCCGCCCGCAGCGAGGGCGCCACCCGCCTCTATTTTCGGGCCGGGTTTAGTTTCTGAAGGCGGACGAACTGCTTTGACCAGCTTCGAGTCCACCAGCGCGAACTCTTTCAAGGCGAGCCGGAGTCGATTTTCCTCCCGCCGCCGGTGCTTGATGGCAGGGGCGTTGTTTGTCCTGACCTCACCGATACCGGGACGCGCGTCCACGGAGCCGCTGGCGACCGCGTCCACCGA
>JAYUUU010000120.1:0-5657 GCA_043754395.1 Vicinamibacteria bacterium | reverse complement strand
GAGACGGGCGTCCGGCTCGATGCCGTCGTGACCTACGACCTGCTCTGCAACCTCTTCACGCCGGGCTCGCCTCTCCACGACGGAGCGGTGGTCGTCCAGGCCGATCGCCTTTCCGCGGCCGCGTGTTTTTTGCCGCTCACCGTGAACCCGGAACTCTCCAGGACCCTCGGCAGTCGCCACCGCGCGGCGATCGGCGTCACCGAAGACACCGACGCGGTCGCTCTCGTGGTCTCCGAGGAAACGGGCATCGTGAGCCTCGTGTCCGCGGGCGCCATGATCCGTCTCGCCGACCCCAAGGAATTGAGCGAAGCCCTTCGGGCCGCGTTGCGCCGCCGGGGAGCCGTTCCCACCAGACACCGCTCCGCCGCAGAATAAGGGCCGAGACAGAATCGACCGGACGAGACAGAGGGAAAGAATCAAAGATGGCCAGGAACAAGGCGGCGGGTGCTTCGGGCGAGGTGCCACTCTTCGGCACGGATGGCGTGCGGGGTGTCGCGAATCAGGACCCCATGACTCCGGAGATCGCGCTCCGCATCGGCCAGGCCGCGGTCGCGGTGGCCTCGGTGGGCATCAAGCACCGCCCGCGGATTCTGATTGGCAAAGACACGCGACTTTCGGGCTACATGATCGAGACGGCACTCGCCTCGGGGATCTGTTCCATGGGGGGCGACGTCATGCTCTCCGGGCCCATGCCAACTCCCGCGATCGCGCACCTCACCACCAGCATGAGAACCGATCTCGGAATCGTGATCAGCGCCAGCCACAATCCCTTCCAGGACAATGGCATCAAGATTTTCGGGCGCGACGGTTTCAAACTCGCCGATGATCTCGAGGCCCAGATCGAGGCCATGGCTCGGGGTCGGGTTGAGCTTTCCGCTCGTAAGACGGGGCCCGGCATCGGCCAGGCTTTCAAGGTGGATGACGCGCGCGGCCGTTACGTGGCCTTCGCGAAGAACACCTTCCCGCGCAATATTTCGCTCGAGGGTCTGAGGCTCGTGGTGGACGCTGCGCACGGGGCCGCCTACCGGGTAGCCCCCTCGGTTTTCTCGGAACTCGGCGCTACGGTGAAGGCGATCGGCGTGCAGCCGGATGGCGTCAACATCAATGAAGGTGTGGGCGCCCTGCATCCGGACAAGGCGCGGGCCGAAGTGGTGAAGACGTCCGCCCAGATGGGGATAGCCCTTGACGGCGACGCTGACCGCGTCATCCTGATTGATGAACACGGTCAGGTGGTCGATGGAGACTCCGTGCTCGCCATGTGCGCGCTTGAATTGGCCGAAACCGGCCTGCTCCGCAAGTCCACGGTGGTGGCGACGGTCATGAGCAACCTCGGCCTCGAACGCGCGCTCGCGAAGAAGAAGATCAACCTGGTCCGAACCGCGGTGGGGGATCGTCACGTGGTCGACGCCATGCGCAAGGGCGGCTTCAACCTGGGCGGCGAACAATCAGGCCACCTCGTTTTCCTCGACCACGCGTCCACCGGCGACGGCATCGTCGCGGCACTTCAGGTGCTCGCACTGATGATTCGCCGCGGCCGGCCCCTTTCCGAACTCGCCGCGCAGGCCATGACGCGGGTGCCGCAGGTCCTTCAAAACGCCGTTTTCCCCAAACGCAGGCCGGTCGAGGAACTGAAGAAGCTGCAAACCGCCATGCGATCGGCCTCCAAATCCCTGGGTCGCAAAGGCCGGATTCTCGTTCGTTGGAGCGGGACCGAGCCCAAGCTCCGGGTCATGATCGAGGGCGAAAACGAGGCCGCGATCACCGCTATAGCCCAGAATCTGATCGAAGCCGCCCAGAAGGATTTCGGCGTCCGGGGGTGAGCGATCCATCTTTGACCGGACTTTCCAAAGCCGCTATCCTGACGGCCCCCACAATCAATCGGTCTTTTCAGGACCTTTCGCAAGGTCCTGAAGAAAGAGGCATCCAGTGCTAGAGAGTTACGGCCAGACAGACGTCGGAAAGCGTCGGAAACTGAACGAGGACAGCTTTGATGTCGACGACGCCATTGGCCTGTACGTCGTCTGCGACGGGATGGGCGGCCACAACGCCGGCGAAGTCGCGTCCAAGCTCGCGCTCGAGACCATCAAGGGCTTCGTCGACAAGAGCGAGAAGGAGAAAGAGATCACCTGGCCCTATGGCCTCGATGTGAATCTCTCTTTCCACGGAAACCGCCTCTGCACGGCCATCAAGCTCGCGAACCGCAAGGTCTTCAAGACCGCGGACAGCCAGGAAGAGTACACGGGCATGGGGACCACCGTGGTCACGGGCCTCGTGGCCGGCAATGTGCTGACCGTCGGCTGGGCCGGTGACAGCCGCGCTTATCTTTTCCGGGGCGGCGCCCTTTCCCAACTCTCCCGTGATGACAGCTGGGTCACCGCAGCGTGGTCCGAGGGCATCCTGACCGTCGAGGAGATCGAGCGTCATCCGCTCAAGAACGTGATCACCAAGGCCGTCGGCGCCAAAGAGACGATTGAGCCTCAGGCGGTCGAACAGATCCTTCAAGACGGCGACATCGCCCTGATCTGCTCGGACGGCCTCCACTCCATGATCAACGACGATCGGATCCAGTCGATCATGGCCACGAACGAGAAGAAGCCTCTCGCCGATGGCTGCGCTTCGCTCATCGCCGCCGCTCTCGAAGCGGGCGGCAAAGACAACGTGTCCGTCATCCTTTTGCGGTACTCCGAATAGCCACCAAGGGGCTTTGGGAGGTTCCGCCTCTGCCCCCGGCCCCAACAGACACTCCTTCCATGAATCCCACCCGTCTCGGGCGATACGAACTCGGGGAGAAACTCGGCGAAGGCGCCATGGGTCTTGTGTTCCGGGCGCGGGACACGGTGCTCGACCGGATCGTGGCTCTGAAGACGCTGCCCTTCGAAGGGGCGAGCGATGAGATTCAGGAACGCTTCCGCCGCGAGGCCGAGGCGATTGGCCGCATGGACCACCCTAATGTGGTCAAGGTCTTTGACCTCGGGGAAACCGACGGACGTCTCTTCATGGCCATGGAGCTGCTCGACGGCGAGGATCTGAGACGCCTTATCGAGGTCTCGGCCGAGATTCCAATCACCGAGAAGCTGCGCATCTTCGCCGAGGCCTGCGACGGTTTTTCGTACGCGCACAGCCGGGGCGTGGTGCACCGGGACATCAAGCCCGCGAACATCATGGTGACGAAGATCGGGACCACCAAGATCCTCGACTTCGGCCTCGCGCGCATGGAGACGCACCAGACGCTGACCCGCAAGGGCGTCATTCTGGGCACTCCCGATTACATGAGCCCGGAACAAGCGACTGGAAAACCCGCCGATCCGCGCTCCGATGTTTTTTCCTGCGGCGCCGTCTTCTTCGAGTTCACCACCGGCTTCAAGCCTTTCCGCGGGGCCACCCTTCACGCGGTCCTCTTCAACATCGTCTCAGAGCCCACCACACCCGTGCTCACTCTCGCCCCCGAGACACCGGCGCGGGTCGCGGCACTCATCCACCGGATGATCGCGAAGAACCCCACGGATCGGCCGAGCATGGACGAAGTCTCCATGCACCTGCGCGCCCTGCGCACCAATCTCCTTCGGTCACGCTTGAAGTCGTGCCTGCATTCGGACGCACCTCGCCCCTCCCGCGAGGAAACAGCCCCGGCGGTGAAGGCCCACCTCACCCGCGCCAAGGCTCACCTCGACACCGACAGTCCGGGTAAGGCGGTCGCGGAAGCGCGGGAAGCGCTCTTCCTGGACCCCGAATTGCGGGAGTCCATCGAAGTCCTGTGGCGAGCGTTGCGCGCCTCTCCGGTGGGCGCGTTCGTCGCCTCCCCCGCCTCCACATCCAGGGTTCAGGATCTTTTGAAGCAACTGAACAAGGCGAAGGGTGAAGAGGCGCTCCAGATTCTCCGTTCTCTCTACCTTCAAGCGCCCGACGATCCGTCGGTGCGCGAGGCCATTCGACTGCTCGCGATCTGACGCGAGCCGAAGACGCCCTAAACCTGTCCTCCGCCGGAGGTTCCACCTTGCTTCTCAAAACGCCGCTCCACGCCCAGCACATCGCCGCGGGCGCCAAGATGGTTCCATTCGGCGGCTGGGACATGCCCATCGACTACTCGGGGAAGGGCCTCGGAGTCATCAAGGAACACCTGGCGGTCCGGCGCGCCGCCGGCCTCTTCGACGTTTCGCACATGGGTGAGTTCGACATAGTGGGTGCGGGTGCTCTCGCCTTCCTGCAGCGCGTGACTTCGAACGATGTGGCCAGGCTTTTGGACGGTCACGCGCAGTACTCGGCCCTGCCCATGCCAAACGGCGCGCCGGTGGACGACATCATCGTGTATCGCTTCAGCGCCGAGCGTTTCCTGCTCGTCGTGAACGCCAGCAATAGCGCGAAGGATTTGGCCTGGCTCCAGGCGCAGAACCCTTCGGGCTGCGAGGTGATCGATCGCAGTGATGGGTTCGCTCTGCTCGCTCTCCAGGGGCCCAAGGCGTCCGCCATCCTTCAAGGCCTCACCCGGGCCGATCTCGCCGCGGTGGGCTACTACAAATTCACCACCGGAACCGTATCGGGGCTTGAGGCCACGATCGCCCGCACCGGGTACACCGGTGAGGATGGATTCGAGATCATGGTGAAGGACGCGGACGCACCGACACTTTGGGACGCGCTGATGGCGGCGGGGTCGGCCGATGGCCTCGTTCCCGCAGGCCTCGGCGCCCGCGATACGCTGCGCCTCGAGGCGAAGATGTGCCTCTACGGGAACGAACTCGACGAAACCACCACCCTCATCGAAGCGGGTCTTGGCTGGATCACCTGCGTCGAACCGCACAAGGGCGACTTCAACGGCCGCGCGGTGCTCGCGGAGCAAAAGGCCAGGGGCACGGCCCGGAAGCTCGTTGGTTTCGAAATGAAAGACCGCGGCATCGCCCGTCACGGGTATCCGGTGCTCATCAACGGCAAGGCAGTCAGCGCGGTCACTTCCGGCTCGATGGCGCCTTTCCTTGAAAAGAACATCGGCCTCGCCTACGTTCCTTCTGAACATTCGGCGATCGGGACCGCCATCGGCATCGAAATCCGCGGCCTTTCCGTGGCCGCGGAGATCGTGAAGACGCCCTTTTACAAACGGGCGAAGTAGTTCTTCTAAACTTCCCTTCTACAACATTCAGGAGAAGACCTTGACCAACGATCTGCGCTACACGAAGGACCACGAATGGGTCCGCCTCCAGGGCGGCGTCGGACGCATCGGCATCACCGACCACGCACAGCAGCAGCTTGGAGACGTGGTGTTCGTGGAACTTCCCAAGGTGGGCACGGCGGTTGTCGCGGGCTCCCGGTTCGGCACGGTTGAATCGGTCAAAGCGGTTTCCGAACTCTTCTCGCCCATCACCGGCAAGGTGACCGCGGTCAACGACGAGCTTCAGAAGAAGCCCGAGACCGTGAATTCCGATCCTTACGGCGCGGCCTGGATGATGGACGTCCAGATGAGCAATCCCGCCGAGGTGGAGGCCCTCATGACCGCCGAACAGTACGACGCCTTCGTGAAGAGCGGCCACTAGCCCTCTTTCCAAAATCCACCGGGCGAGTCCGCGGCCCTTTCGCCGCCTCAACAACTTGGAACATGTGATGAAGCTCTCCGACCTCTCGCCAGTAGATACTTTTTCAAGACGCCATGTCGGCCCATCCGAGGCCGA
>JAYUUU010000119.1:0-5462 GCA_043754395.1 Vicinamibacteria bacterium | reverse complement strand
TCATCCTGCTTCGTGCCTTCGTGGCCCGATGGCCGAGGGTTGGCCCCGTGTTTCTGCTCGGCCCAGTCCTGAGCCTGGCACTTTGGGGGCGAGAAGCCCCGGCCTCGCCCATGAATCCGGTTGCGCGCCCGACGGGCGCGCCCCGGCTCCCCGACATCGTTCTTGTGGTCCTCGACACCGCCCGCGCTCAGGCCCTCGCCTCTTACGGAAGCCCGCGGAACACGATGCCGAACCTCGAGGCATTCGCTCAATCGGCAACCACCTTCTCGCGCGCCTGGTCCGACGCTTCATGGACGCTGCCGGCGCATGCCTCGCTCTTCTCGGGGCTCCAATTGACCCGGCATCGCTACGATTCCGGTTTTGGAGCGAGGGAGCGATCGCCCGCGAACCAGTTCCTCGCGGCTCGACTTCAGCGCGCGGGCTACGCCACCTTTGCGGTCGCCGCGAACTTCGGCGTCCTCGGCGGGGAGGATCCCCTGTTGACCGGCTTCGAGCACGTCGCTTCCGAACCCCTTCGCCCCTTTGCGTTGCGGCCGTGGTTCTTCGATCTGCTCGCGTGGTTTCCCAAAGCCCCATGGCTTGATCGTCAACGCATCCGGTTTCCCGGCCCCTCGATGCGCGCGAACTGGGTGGTCGATCACGCAATCGACTTCTGGGCGCGCCCAGGGGAGCGCCCGCGCTTCCTGTTCGTGAACCTGATGGAGGCGCATCTGCCCTGGATCCCCGAGCCTGGCGACCTCGGTCGATTTGGGCCGCGGGGACTCGAGGTAGAGGGGGAACAGGTGTCCGTGCTCGGTCGCTATCTGAAAGGCGGCCGGCCCAGCCCCTCGGAGGTCGAGATTCTTCGAGCGCGCTACGAGGAGTCGCTCTACTCGCTGGATCGCGGTGTCGGTCGGCTTCTCGAGGCCGTGGGCTCGAAGGATGCGTCACGAGAAGCGGTGGTCGTGGTCACATCGGACCACGGCGAGTCGCTCGGGGAACACGACCGGTTCGGGCACCGCACCTCTTTGGACGAGGAGGCGACCCGAATCCCGCTGATGATTCGGGGTCCGGGCCTCGCAAAGGGCGAGGGGCGCGACGAAGCTGTGCAGCTCGTCGATGTTTTCGGATACCTCGCGAAGTGCGCCGGGCTCGAGATCGAGAGCGGACTCGATGCGCGCGCCTTCGGGGATCGTGACGCGGTCGTGATCGAACACCGACCCGGGACGCAGGGCGCACTGCCGTCGAGCTACCCGCGGGGAGACCTCTCGGCCCTGGTCGAATGGCCGTTCAAGTTCATAGAGGGGCCACACATACCGGCGGCTCTTTTCGACCTGAGTGTGGACCCGGGGGAGTCGTCGAATCTGATGGCCCGGGAGCCGGCCAGGGCGGCCGCGATGCGGTTGCGTTTACGTCAGCTTTCAGGCGTGCCGTCCTCGCCAGCGCTCTCATTCGACCGCGCGGCCGAAGAGCGCCTGCGCGCCCTCGGATACGCGCGCTAGCAGGGTGCTGAAAAACCTCGGTCGCCCAACCGGCGTTCCGAACAATCTCGCGATTCGCCAGCGGATAGCGGTTAGTGGATCCCGGCTTTCGCCGGGATACGCAGGGTGCTGAACTTTTTCAGCACCCTGCTAGAGAGGTTCTAGAGAACCGGCGGACAGTGAGGGTTTCGAAGAGGCCGCGCCTCACAAGCTCAACCGTGCCGCGCAAGCCCCTGGCTTCAAGAATGCCAGCGATGGGGGCGAAGTCCGTGTCGGAGGACTGAATCAGCAGGAGCGAGCCCCCTTCGCGAAGACGCGCGCGGAGGCCGTCGGCCAGCTTGACGAAGAATTCGTAACTCTCGCCCGCCGCGAAGCCATGATCGGACATGGTCTCCGCGGTGCGTGGATAGAACGGTGGATTCGTGATCACGAGATCGAAAGTGCTGTCGCTTGGGAACTGGCTCCATACGTCCGATTCGACGACGCTCATCCTGTCGGCGAGGCCGTTGCGGCGCGCGTTTCCGGCCGCGCAGTTCAAAGCGACAGGGGAGATGTCGGACGCGGTGACGACCGCACCGGCCCGCGCAGCCACCATGGCCAGAATGCCGGAACCGGTTCCGATATCTGCGATATTTAAACCGCGAAGGGACAAGCCCATCAAATGAGATGTGAGGACGCGGCTCGATTTGAAGTGCGCAGGGTGCAAGACTCCCGGGTCGACGACAAGGTTCAAGTCGAAGAGCCGGCAGGCGTCAGCGCGGTTCAGGCTGCTCTTCACGCTCGCGCGCCAGATCAGGAAGGCCAGACGCCGGGCCGCGGCAGTGAGAGATTTCATTTGCGGGTTCGGGGACTTTAGCCGGGGTGGCCAAAGGCCCTCGCGAGGCCCTTAGAATGGAGTCATCATTACTTTTCATTCCTAGTTTCCTGGAGGGAACCGTCTTGAAATCATTCTCATCGCGCGGCGCTTTGCTTGGCTTGTGCCTCAGCTTTGTCGCTGCCGACGTCTTCGCCGTGCCTGCCTTCGCTCGCCGCTACGAGGTCGCCTGTACGTTTTGTCATCAGATCTTTCCCAAGCTGAATCGCATGGGCGAGCGCTTCAAGGAGCGCGGCTTCCGACTCGAGAACGAGGATCCCTTCAAGTCCAGCGCGTGGATCCGCAGCGTGCCGATCTCAGGCCGCCTCCTCGGCACAAGGTATCTGCCGGAGGGCCGGGATGCCAGCAACATCGGGTACCTGAAAATCCTCTCGGCGGGGAATCTTGGACCCAAGGTGTCGTACTGGGTGGATGACGCCTGGCTCCGCGCGGGTGGAGAGACCACCCACATCAAGCCCGACAACGCCTGGGTTCGTTTCGACCTCAAGGCCGCCGGCAAGCTCTACGCCAAGGCCGGGAGATTCGAACTGGATCTTCCCCTGACGCAGACTCGAACACCCCACCTGCTTCCGTACTCGATCTACGGCACGAATACCGGTCTCGAGTCTGACTCGATCGGCCAGTACCAGCAGGGCCTTGAAGTAGGAGCCGCGTTCGGAACGACGCACGTCTCCGCCGCCGTTGTTCAGGGCCGGAACAACCCTGGCACGGTCGATCTTGCCGAGTCGTCAGGTGTGGGAGATCCCGGTAAGTTCGATGGGAACCTGTTCCTCCGCGTCTCGAAGCGACGAGCGACCAGCCGATTCGGAGCCTTCTCCTACATCGGCCGGAACGATCTGGTCGCGCGTCTCAACGCGACGCGCGTGGGCGTCGCCAAGGACAAGATCTTCCGCATCGGGGTCGATGGCAACGGGTGGGTCAGCAAGGTCAACATCTACGGTGTCGCCATGTACGGGAGCAACTCCAATTCGGTCCTGTCGCTCGCAAGCCCAACCGGCACCGGCCAGTCGCTCGCATTCGCGGGCGGATTCCTCGCCGCCGACTATCACCTGCGCGAAAACATCGCGATCACGGCCCGGGTGCAGACCCGAAGCGTGGATCTTCCCGGCATAGCAACGAGAGACACGCTCACCTCGTTCCTGCCCGGGGCGCAGGTGATCGTGTGGAAGATCAAGCTCTCCGGCCAGATGAGTCTCTCGAACAACAACGTCGCCAGATTCGCGGCGCTCCAGATCGAAACGGCCTTCTAGTCCTTTCGTGAGCTTAGGGCGCGGGCGGTGGTGGCTGGCCCTCGCCGCCATCGCGCTCGCCCTCTTGCAGATCCCCGTTGTCCTCAAGACCGCGACGGATCCGTCCCAGAGCGACTTCGGCAACTACTTCGCTCCGGCGTTCGTGCTGGCTCAAGGCAGCGATCTCGGCGAGCTGTACGACCGGGAGAACTTCGCCACTGCGATGGGGCGTGCCGGCCTTTCGGTTCTCGGATCGTTCATTCCCCATCCTCCGGCGAATGCCTTGTGGCTTTTCCCGATGGCGGGGCTTGGTCCCGCCCGGGGGAAGGGAGTCTGGACGGTCGTGCTGCTCCTGTCGATGGCCGCGACCATCGTGCTCACGAAGCGGGTCTTGCCTCGCCCCGATGGGTGGCTCGCAGGAGTGATTGTGCTCGCGCCGTTTCTCGCGGTCCGCAACAACCTCGCCTTCGGCCAGCCGTATCTGGTGTTGAGCGCTCTCCTCGTTTCCGGCTGCGTGGCGTTGCTTGGCGGTTCGCAGTTTGCCGCCGGCTTCCTGCTCGGGCTCGGCGTTTCATTCAAGCCCTACGCACTTTGTGTGGGTCTGCTGTTTCTGCATCGCGAGCGGCTGCGCTCACTCGCAGGGTTCGTGTGCGGCGCAGTCCTTCCATCGCTGATCATCGTCGCTTTGGACGGGACGAGGGCCTTCACGGTGTTCGCGGCGCAGATCGTGCCGTGGATGGTCCGGGGGGATATTCAGGATCCGTTTTCGCCGGTGTGGGGGAGTATCGGAGCGCTCGCTAACCGCTTGTTTCGCTTCGAGCCCGATCTCAATCCCGCGCCCTGGCTCGTCGCGCCGCTCTTGGCGCGCTTCATCGGAGCCGCGGTTCCGGTGTCTCTTATCGCACTCGCGGTGTGGTGCGGCCGAACGGCCATGAGGGAAGGCAGGCAGGTCGACGCCGTTTCCATCTGCGTGGCTTTTGCTCTCGCCGCGTCGCCTTTCGCCGCCACGTATCACCTCGTGCTGCTGTCCCTGCCGGTCGCCGCCGTGGCCTCGCGACTTCAGGGAACTTGGCAGCTGGCGTGGGTCGCCGGCTGGTTCGCGATTGGCTCGCCGCTGATGAACGCGTTCCGGGACTTGACCGGCGCGCTCGCGCCCCTCGCGTATTCCCGGTTCTTCCTCCTTGCCGCGGGCGCGTTTCTGGTTGCGCGACCCTATCTTCATCGTGCCCAGGTAATTCCCGTCGTCGGCGTGGGGTTTCTCGCAGGCGGCATCGCCATCATGTCGATCCCTCGAGAGGAGCTCTGGCCCAGGGTGGCGAAGACGCGAGAGTATTCGATGATGAAGCCGCATTTCTGCGGCGCCGAACTGAGGTGGCTGGCGCCCTCCTCCGACGGCCGCCGCCTCGAGAGACGCGGAGGGGGAGAGGATTGTGGGGTGGAGGTTCGTGAGAGGTCGGGCGCCGCGGTGGTGACCTCGCGCTTCGCCGAAGGCTCCTTCAATCTTTACCTGACGGGCTTGGCGCCCGCTGCTCCGACGAGGATCAGCTCCTCGGATGCCAACGAAGTCGACCCGACGTTCACACCCGACGGGTGCGGGATCGTGTTCGCATCGGATCAAGGACGCGGTCTCGGCTCGACCGCGCTCTACAGAATCGACGTGTCGCGGTTCATCGAGGGATGCGGAACAGTCGGGCTCGCCGAGGGCCCGCGCTGACCTCGCCGATCAGGGTCGATGCTGGCTCGGTCGGAGCGAGGGTGTCGACCAGGAGGACGAGCGGACAGCCACTTTCCTCGCGCACCGTTCCGACCGGGGCGCGAAGGTGCGCGGCGATTCGGTCGACGTCGGGCGACCTCGTCGACAGCCGTAAGGCGCGTTCGCGGGCGCTCGCCACATCGCCG